>JBFGHF010000456.1:0-4174 GCA_041578355.1 Acidobacteriota bacterium | reverse complement strand
TCAATCCCTGGCGCGAAAGGTCGTTGCGGCCTTCCAGCAGGGCTACCGCAAGTTCAAGGCAAAGATCGCTCCAGGTCATGACCTCGACTTCCTGGAAGCGGCTTGCGAGGCCGCCGGCGGAGGTTCCAGGATCATGGCGGACGCCAACAACGCCTACACGCTGGAAGATCTCGAAGTGTTCAGGGCCATGGATGGTTTCGGCCTGATGATGATCGAGCAGCCTCTGGACTGGGATGACGTCCGCCAGCATGCCCAACTCCAGCGCCAAATCGAGACCCCCATCTGCCTCGACGAATCGATCACCAGCCTGGAGCGGGCGCGGGACATGGTGGAACTTGGCGGCGGCCGAATCGTGAATATCAAGCCGGGCCGTCTGGGCGGCTTTGCGCCTTCGATGGCCGTTCACGACTACTGCCGCGACCAGGGAATCCCGGTTTGGTGTGGTGGGATGCTGGAAAGCGGAGTCGGACGGGCACACAACGTGGCCCTGGCTTCCCTGGCCAACTTCTCGCTCCCCGGCGACCTCTCGCCCAGCTCAAGGTACTGGGAAAAAGACATCGTGATTCCCGAGTGGGAAATGGACTCCGAAGGATTCGTGGCCGTCCCCTGGGACCGGCCCGGGATGGGGGTGGAACTCGACCTGGATCGAGTCGAGAATCTCACCGCGAAGCGAGAGGTCTTGGAATAGGCGGCTCTCAACTCCAGAAAAAGTTCGCAAACCTTTGGAGTGCGGCGGCTTGCCGCCGCTTTGTCATCTGAAAACCAGGCAATGGAACGACGAGATTCTTAGGAAAATGCGGGGCAAGCCCCCGCACTTCACGGCGTACTTTTTTTCCGCCTTGGAGCACCCCACATTCGCTCTGGGCAGTGCGCCCTGCAACTGCGGACTGCAGACTGTAGACTGTAGACTCCTTGAACCAATCGCGACAGCTCGAAAACCTTCTCACTGAATTCGCAATTCCCGGCAACCTTCAGTCCCTCGAACCCCTCCACGTAGGACACATCCACGACTCCTACGTCTCGACCTGGCGGGACGGTGCGACGGAGACCCGCTATCTCCACCAGCGCGTCAATGAGAACGTCTTCCGCGACGTTGCGGGCTTGATGGAGAACATCTCACGGGTCACCCAACATATCCGGGCCAAGCTCCTCGAGCAGCCCGCCGGGAGCCGAGAAACCACGCTGGAGCTGATTCCCGCTGGCGACGGAAGAGCGGGGCTTCGCGACCGCGCAGGCCGATTTTGGAGGACGTTCCTCTTCATTCCAGACGTGCGCAGCTTCAATCGTTGCGAGACGGCTTCGCAGGCCGGTCAGGCGGCGGCAGCCTTCGGTCGGTTCAACGCCCACCTCGTGGACCTGGATCCGAGACTTTTGCATGAAACGATCGAAAATTTCCTCGATCTGCCTCATCGATACCGTCAACTGGATGAGGCGATCCGGCGCAATCCGGTCGGTCGTCTCGGGGATGTGGAGCCGGAAGTCGAGTTCGCCTTGCTGCGTCGAAATCAAGCCGGTCTGCTTTCGGATGCCATCCGATCGGGAGATCTTCCGCTCCGAGTCGCCCACGGCGACCCCAAGCTCAACAACATTCTCTTCGACAGCCATAGCGGCGAGGTCGTATGCGTGGTCGACCTCGACACCTGCATGCCGGGAACGTTGCTCTACGATTTCGGCGACCTCTTTCGCAACACCGCCGTACCCACCCGCGAGGACGAGCCGGATCTTTCTAAAATCGCGCTAGACTCTGGCTATGCCCGCGCCATCGTGGAGAGCTATCTGAAGAAAACCCGACACTTCCTCTCGCCCGGTGAAATCGATCTGATGCCGCGTTCCCCGCAGATCATGGGGCTCCTGCTCGGAACCCGTTTCCTGACCGATTACATTGCGGGAGACGTCTACTTCAAGATCGACGAACCGCGCCACAACCTGCGCCGCGCCCGGGCCCAGTTCAAGATCGTCGAAAGCCTGGAGCGAAACGAAGGCGCGTTGATCGAAATGGTGCGCGAGTCTTCAGGCTGAAGCGGCTAACGCCCCAATAGCGTCGTCCTTTCGATCGGGAAGCGGGGACGTTCGACATACTCCACCCAACGCCACGGCTCCCAGATCAAACAGAAGCACCAAGGGGTTGAAGGCCGAGTGTAGATGTAGAGCGCATTCGCGGCGCCGGCCACGACGTATTCGCCCGAGATGGCGGGTCCCAGGGCGTAGTTGGGCCAGCCCGCGCCGGAAACCTTGGGCGCCGCCCACAGGCAAAGCCCCGTGGCGGCGTCCAGCGCGTAAAGCGCCATCTTCCCGCCCGGAGCAGTGTCGGTGGTCGAGACGAAGACAACGTCGTTGACCACGGCCGGCGAGCTGAGAGCCGCCTCCTTCTGCCGCTGGTAGACAGGCGGATTGGCCAAGCTGTAACGGATGACGCCATCGCCGCCGGGAGGGCCGGTTGGCCAAGCGTCGTTGAGGTTGTTCCAGTTGAGGGCCCGGATGAAAGGCGTCTTGGTGCCGTCGCCGGCGCCGCTGTATCCGCCCAGGCCGACGTAGATGATGCCGAGTCCCGAGTGAATGGCCGGCGTGGCCATCACACCCCACTTGTTTTCTTCGAAGAACGCTCCCGAGGTAGCCACACCCGGTATCGGATCGCCCCGGTCTCCCGGCAGACCGCTGCCGTTCTTGCGCGCCAGCAGTTGGCGGCGTTGCGAACCTCCTCCCAAGACCTTCAGGTCTTTTGCGTCGAGCAGAAAGAAGGAACCGTTCTTGCACCCGTAGCAGACGACGCGCTTCCCGCCCCGAGTGAAGACGGTCGGGGCGCCGGGTGTGTCGATGTCCGTGTCCTTGGGATGATAGCTGTCGTCCGGTTGGGAGGTGTGGAAACCTCGGAACTCTCCCGTCTTGGCGTCGAGCGCGATCAATCCGCTGCCGTAGTGTTGGTCCGGCGCCACCGCGCTCCCCAGGCCTCCCAAGTACTGCGAGTTGCCCGTCCCCACGTAGACCTGCTTGTTGACATGGTCGTAGGCGAACGACGACCAGGGGGAGGAGCCCGTCTCGGGCGGATCGTTCATCAGGCTGAAACCCGCGGTCGTGGCCCAAGCGGGCAGGGGATCGCTCACGGCAGCCGACTTGGGGATCTTGTTGGGCTGGTTTTCGCTGCCTGGTTTGTTGATATTTTGGGCCTTGTTGGTGCAGAAAAGCCAGATCACCTTTCCCGTGTCGGCGTCGAGGCACCAGGTGAACCCCCAGCAGGTGGCCACTTCCCCCTCTCCGGACCCGACGTAGACCTTGTCCTTGACCACCAGCGGGCTCGACCAGCAATCTCCCGAGGGGTTGGAGACCGGCTGGTTTTGGGCTTGAGCCTGGGCCAGGTTCTGGGACGGGTTTTTGAGGTCGGTCACCCAGAGAGGAGCGGGATGGGGCGCGCTCTTGGTCATCGACGCGGCGTCCAGACAGTAGACCTTACCGCCCACCGTGGTGAAGTAGACCTTGCCTTTGTGGATGGCGGGCGACCCGCCGATCCCGCTGATCGAGTAAAAGGCGGGGTCGTTGGTGGGGAATTTCCCATCGATGCAGCCGCTGCAGATGTCGATTTTGTATAGAGTTCCTCCTCCGCCCGCGCCGTACTTGCTGGTTCCGATATAGGCCTTGCCGTCCACAATCGAGGGTTTGGTGTTGACCGGGCCGTCGAGACTCACTTTGAACCGTTGTGTCAGCTGGCCGACCGTGGTCGACGTGATCGAGCTGGAACCCGAGGCGGTGCCGGAATGGCGCGAGTCGTGCTGGTACATCGGCCAGTCCTTGGAAAACAACCAAGGGATTTGCACCACAAGGTCGGGATCGAACTCGAAGAGCTCGCGGTGCACGTGCTCGAAATGAGTGACTTCGGGGTTCATCGGCCAAGCCGTACCCCCCGGCGGGCTCAGCTCGGGAGCCCGGAAGAGCTGCTCTTCGGGTAGCCCGTCCGGCGTTAGCTCGAGCTGCGCCAAACGCTCCCGAAACCCCTCGAGGCCATCCTCCTGCGGAAGATGGAAGGGCTTCGGGTGGCCGCCTTCGCCGAAGTTGTATTCTTCGAGGGGGATCTCATGGGTGGTTCGGATCTCGAACCGGGTGATAAGGTCGCGCAGTTTTTCGACGGCGTCAGGGTCCCGATCGAGGATCGGTCCCAGGAAGCGGAAGGTGAGCTCGCGCG
>JBFGHF010000455.1:0-4184 GCA_041578355.1 Acidobacteriota bacterium | reverse complement strand
TCGCTCTTCCCTGCCAAGCAGCCCGAAGGCAGCACCCGATCCTATCATCGCAGCCGTGTCCATTGGAGATCCCACGTTCTCGCGAGCTCCCGCCTGGGGAGGCTGAGCACTTCAGCCGCGGCCGGCGATGGATTATAGGGGGGCAACCCCGGCATCGAAATTGTGCTGCCGAGCTAGGTCCTCGCCAGATCGGGGCAACTAGACGATCTCAGCCGGGTATGGGAGATCGGATATTCATGCTCTGAACCCGGATCAGGGTCGCAGGACTTCGCGGATCTTTTCGATCAGGTCGTCCACTCGATAGGGCTTCTGGATGAAACCTGCCAAGCCTTTCTCCTCGAAGCTGCGGGTGGTGTCCCATTCGTCGTAGCCGCTGGAGAGGATGACCTTGACGTCGGGGTCTCGGCGCCGGAGTTCCTCGAACACCTCTTCGCCGTTGAGATTGGGCATCGTCAAGTCGAGCAGGACCGCCGAAATCTGCTGCGGCTGATGGGAGAAGATCTCCACCGCCTCGCTTCCATCGCAGGCGGTCAGGACTTCGAACCCGTATTGCTCAAGTATGCGTCTCCCGATCACGCGAATCGTCTCCTCGTCGTCGACGACCAGTATCGTGCCGCTGCCCCGCCACTCGGGGTGGTCGGTTTTCTTTCGAGACACGACTGCGGGCTGAAGATGAGAAGCCGGGAAGAGTAGCGGAAGGAGGTGCCCCGGCCGCGACGGCTCCGGACCTCGATGGCTCCCCGATGAGCTCTGACGATCCCCAGTACCGCGGCCAAGCCCAGGCCCCTCCCGGCGAACTTGGTGGTGAAGAAGGGATCGAAGATTCGAGCCAGGTTCTTTTCGTCCATCCCCGCCCCGGAATCCACCACTTCCAGGAAGACGTAGCTTCCCGCTTCGAGGTCGTCGTCCAGATAGGTGTTTTTCAGGTACTCCTGGGTGCATTCCAAACAGCCGGTCTTGATCTCGATCGTCCCGGAACGGGGTTCCAGAGCATCCGAAGCGTTGGTGATCAGGTTCATGACGACCTGTTGCATTTGAGCGGCGTCACCTTCAATCGCGGGCAACGGATCGGAGAAAGCGCAGATCAGGCGGCTTTTTTTCGAGATCGACACTTCCAGCAGATGGACCATGTCCGAAACGAGATGGTTGAGATCAAAGGGCTCGACGACGAATCTGCCGCGCCCCGAGTAGGCCAAAAGCTGGCCCGTCAGATCGGCGGCGCGTTGGGCGGCTTTCTCGATGTCTTCCAGAGCGCGGCGCACCGGTCCAAGGGGAGGCACTTCTTTGAGCGCCAACCCGGCGTTGCCCAGAACACCCATCAAGAGGTTGTTGAAGTCATGAGCGATGCCCCCCGCCAACACCCCCAGGCTTTCCAGCTTCTGGGCGTGCTGAATCTGTTCTTCGAGCCGCTGACGCTCCAACTCGGCCCGGCGCCTTTCGGTGATGTCCAAGCCGTAGCCGATCACGTGGGAGACAGTCTCGCCATCGTGCACGACCGGGCTGTAGAATCGGACGAAATGCCGAGTCTCGCCGTTTGAGCCCGGTACTTCCTCTTCCACCGTCAAGAGCTCTTTTTCGCGAATACACTCCTGTATGGCGCGAAGCCTTCTCCGTCCCACCTTCTCCGGAAACCCCAATCGCCTGCACAGTTCCACGGAGGAACCGCCGATGGCCCGATTTCTCAGTTTCGGGTCCGGGACTTGCGCCGGGTTGACATAAAGGTAGTTTCCCTCCAGGTCCAGCACGGCGACTTCGGCGGGCAGGCTGTCGAGGATCCCGGAATGGAACTTGTGGAGTCGGGCGATTTCTCTCTCGGCTTTTTTTCGTTCGGTGAGGTTGCGCACGATTCCCTGCACCCCGACCGGCTTGCCTTCTTCAAGGAGGAGAGTGCTGCTCACCTCCACCGCGAGATGCCGGCCGCTTTTCGTGATCACCCGGGGTTCATATGTCGTGGCGCCTTCGCCCGCTAGTTTCTGGCGGGTTCGGGACACTGTCCGTTCCAGGAACTCGGGCGCGATGATCTGGGCCATGTTCAAGCGCAGGGCCTCCTCGATGCTGTATCCCATGTGTTTGGTGATGGCCCGGTTGACCGAAGTGAAGTTCCCTTCCAGATCGTGGGTGTAGATGATGTCGTTGGCGTTGTCGACCAGCTTCCGGTAGAGCTCCTGGCTCTTGCGCAGCGCCCTTGCGGCCTCCTTTTGGCGGCTGATGTCGGTGACACTTCCCCGGATCAGGTTTTTGCCCGCGAAGGGCATGAGGGCCAGTCGCACCTCACAAGGAATTTCCCGACCGGTCGAATCCAGGTGGACCCAATCGAAGACCTGGAACTGACCGGCCATGACGGCCTCGACTTTGGCCCAGGCTTTCTCCGCCGAGGGCGATCCGTCCGGTTGGAGGGGAGGGCTGATTTCAACCGGCCCGTTGCACAGCAGTTGTTCACGGGTGAGTTGAAACAGGCGAACCGCGTTCTCGTTGACATCCACGAAGCGGCGCGTCTTGGGATCGAGAACCACGATCGCTTCCGGTGCGTTTTCGATGAGAATTCGAAAGCGCGCTTCGCTTTCGATCAGGGCTTCGCGGGTGCGCCGACCCTCCGCTGCTTCCCTCTCGAGTTCCTCGATCCGCTCCTCGAACCGTCGAATTTCGCCTTCTAGAGCACCTTTTCCCATGTGGCCCCCAACAAGAGAAACGCTGGTTGACTGCTCCAGACCTTATCGATCCACCTTTGGCTGGGAATTAATTCACTCTGGACGGTTGGTTCCTCCGAAGCGACTCGGCAACGGTCCGGGCTTGAGCGTACGAACGTCTTGAACGGGCTTTCAACCGGGAACTCGTCTATACCTGGGCTGGGAGCCTAGCAAGGATCGACCGCAGTGGCAACTGGACGTGCTAATGACACTGGACGTGCTAATGACACTGGACGTGCCAATGACACTTCAATGCGCTAACGGAACTTAGTGTGAATCACCACTTGTGCTCATGACAAGCATTTCGCGGGGACCCTCGGCTATGCACCCGAAAAATGCCGACGCAAGTCCTCGGCCTTCTCTCGAATTTCGCGTACTTCCTTGGGATCTTTGCGTTCCAGGTTCCTCAGTTGGAGAGACATGCGGGGATTGGAGGAGAGCCGCTCCTCATGACGAGCCAGGAAGTCCCAGTAGAGAGTCGTGAAGGGACAGGCATCCTCGCCGACGGCCTTCTTGGGATCGTAGCGGCAGTCTCGGCAGTAATTGCTCATGCGCTCGATGTAATTTCCGCTGGCCGAATAAGGCTTGGAGGCCATGAGCCCACCATCGGCGAACTGGGACATGCCGAGAGTGTTGGGGAGCTCCACCCACTCGACCGCGTCGACGTAGACGGCCAAGTACCACTCGTGGACGGCCTTGGGATCCACCCCCAGCAAGAGCGCGAAGAGTCCGGTCACCATCAACCTGTGGATGTGATGGCTGTAGCCGTATTCCAGAGTCTGCCCGATGGCCTGGCGCAGACAGTTGAGATCGGTTTCCCCCGTCCAGTAGAAATCGGGCAAGGCGCAATCCGCCTCGAGGGCATTGCGCTCGAGGTACTCGGGCATGTGATGCCAGTAGAGGCATCGGACGTATTCTCTCCAACCCAGGATCTGACGGATGAAGCCCTCGACGGCGTTCAAGGGCGCCCGTCCGGCATGGTAGGCGTTCTCGGCCGCCGCGATGGCAGTGCGCGGATCGAGCATCTTGAGGTTGAGGGCGGCGCTGAGCCGGGAATGGTAGAGGAACGGCTCGTCGCTCCACATCGCGTCCTGATAGTCGCCGAACTTCCCCAGCCTGTTCTCGATGAAGTCGTCGAGCGCCTGTTCAGCCTGCTCCTTCGTCACGGGCCAATCGAAATGCTCGAGGCTTCCGGGATGCTCGGGAAAGGTCGCCTCGACCAGTTCCAGGACCTCGCGAGTGACGGAATCGGGCGAAAAGCTCCTGGGCGGCGGGATCTGTTCGACGGACTCCGGGTCCAGCGATGAGCGGTTCTCGGCATCGTAGTTCCACTTTCCCCCTTCGGGCTTCTTTCCGTCCATCAGAACGCCCGTCTTGCGCCTCATCTCGCGATAGAAATACTCCTGACGAAGCTGTTTCCGGCCTTTGACGTGTTGCGCGAACTCCTCTCGGGAACAGAGGAAATGAGAGTCTGGCTTGATCTCGATCTCCAAGTCG
>JBFGHF010000454.1:0-4186 GCA_041578355.1 Acidobacteriota bacterium | reverse complement strand
TTGAGCACCGTCAGTGCGGTCCCCTCCTCGTTCCAATTCAGTCTCCTGTAGACCGCTTCATCGCTGTCGAGGACTCGAACCACCCCGCTCCCCATGTCGCGGATTTGCAGGCCGTTGCCGCTCTCGTCCGCGGTGGCGACCGTGAATGTCAACCAATCGCCGCTCTTGTTGAACGCGTAGTCGGACACGTTTCCGAGGTTCATCCGGCGCCCTGTCTCCAACTCGATCAAAATCAGGTCCGACCCCGTCTCGACACGTTCCTCCTCGTCGTTTCCAGGACGGCTCGGGCCCGACGCGGGGTAGCGGTGCAAGGCGATCCAGCCGCCCCTCTCACCCGCGAATCGGAAACTGCGGACCTTCTCGATCGTGTCGATCTTTCCATCGGACAGATCGACGATAGCCACTTTGTTGTAGAGACGTCCCCCTCCCGGTCGGGAGCCCGCTTGCCCTCGCCCTTGCTGGCTTCTTTGCCGCCGGCTCTGCTCGTAGGTGGGGTAAATCAGAAAAGCCGCGTAGGCCGAGTCGGAGGAAATGGCCAGCGCGGTGGGAGGTTGAGTCGGCACCCCGAAACGCCTCGGCCCTCGCGAAGGAACCTGGCCGATGTCGTAGCGATACTCGGTCACTTTGGCGGTATGTCGCAGCACCACCTGGCTGTCGCCCTCGTTGGGAGAAAGCCGGTAGCCGAACCACTGGCCGTCGTCGGAGAGCACCGAAGTTCCGATGGACTTCCAGTCCAGAATATCGGCCATCTCGATCGGCCTCTTGCCGCCGGCTTTGTCGTTTGACTCGGCGGCGGCGAAGCCGGCGAAAGCAAAAGTGAAATACAGGGTGAAAAACCAAGCGAGTCGGGGAGCAGCCATGCAAGCCTCCTTACAGTTTTTCGATGAGGATGAAGCTTGAAGTGTACAGCGACACCGAGTGCGGATTCAATTCGTCGTCGGACGCGCGGAACGGATCCTGCTCGTGATTTGGCCGGGGAGGGGAATGGCGACCTGTATAGAACCACAACGGCAACTGGAAGACAGGCTGGGCCTCACTTCCGCGTCTCCGGAGGGACACCGTGAAAATAGCCCAGGACTTCAGTCCTGGGTGGAGAGGAAACCGCCCGATCCGAGTCCCGGAGGGACGGCTGAAAACCCGAAGCAACTTGACATCCCGGACGATTTCAATCGTCCCTCCGGACTCCGGATCGTCTGAGGCCATCGATTCCCAGGGCTGAGGCCCTGGCTATTCTCGATGCGTCCCTGCCGGGACGTGCCTGGCTGGGAGCCTGTCCTCCGGACTGCGACTGCGGCTCCGGATTGCGCCCGAGTCGATTCTCAACTAGGATCGCCACATCCAAGCAAACCAAAAACGGAGCGAAGGCATGACTTTCAAACGCGTAATCGGTCTCCCACTGGCAGTTTTTTTCATTTCCTCGGTGGTTCTGGCGGGTTCTGCCGATCAGGACCTCAAGGTACTCACTCTCGAGGACTATCCCCGCTGGAATCGGATCACATCCGTCAACATCTCCGAGAACGGAAAGTGGTCGACCTACGCCTACATTCCCAACGAGGGGGACGGGACCCTTTACGTCAAGAACCTGTCCACGGACGATGTCCATGAAGTACCCCGCGGAAGCGACCCGAAAATCTCCAAGGACTCCCTCTGGGTGGCCTACGTTTTGAATCTCCCCGACAAGGAGGCCCGGAAACTCCGGAAAGAAAAGAAGCGGGTGACCAGGACCGTCGAGGTGATGAATCTGGAATCGGGCGACAAGTTCACCGTCAAGGAAGCATCGAGCTTCGAGTTCTCGAACGACTCCAAGGTGGTGGCCATCCAGAAAGACGCCGAGCGTCAGGGGAGAGAAGCACGCGAGTTGGGGACCGATCTGATCTTGCGCGATCTCGAGAAAGCGACGACGCGCAATCTGGGCAACGTGAGCGCCTTCGCATTCAACAAGCCCGGCGGGCTGCTCGCCTACACGGTCTCGGCGCCCGACAAGATGGGAAACGGACTCTACCTGCTCGATCTCGAGTCCTCTGAGCTTCGTCCTCTCGACACGGGCGAAGCTCTTTACGCACAACTCTCCTGGGACAAGGCCGGGAGCGCGCTGGCGGTCTTAAGGGGGACGCAGGAGAAAAAGCTGACGCAGCGAGACAATGTTCTGCTGGCCTATCGGGACCTGCTCGAAGACGACTTCGAGCAGTACCGCTTCGAACCCGCCTCGGTCGATGACTTTCCCGAAGGCATGGTCGTCAGCGAGAAAGGCTCGCTGGAATGGAGTCGGGACCTGTCGCGGATCTTCCTCGGACTCAAGGAACAACGGGAAAAGCCCGAGGAAAGCGACGACCCACGGCCCAACGTCAACGTCTGGCATTGGAAGGACGACCGGGTGCAGTCGATCCAGCGGGTGCGCGCCAACGACGACCGGCGCTTCACATATCGCGCCGTGCTCCACCTGCCCGATCTGAAGCTGGTTCGATTGGCCGACGAAGAGATGCCCCGTGTCGAACTGAGCCGCGACGGGAAGTGGGCGGTCGGCGCCCTCGACAAGCCCTACCGTCACGAAATCACCTGGGGAGGATCGCGCGCCGACCGTTACCGAATCGACACGGCCAGCGGAGACCGCACCCTGATCGTCGAAGGCGTCCGCCGCAGCCTGGGCCTCTCACCCGACAGCGGCTGGTACCTGTTCCAGAAAGAAGGGCATCTCTGGGCCTATTCTCTGGCGGGAGGGGAGCTTCGCAACATCAGCGAGAAGGCGCCGGTCAGCTTCGTCAACGAGGATGACGACCATCCCTACGAACTGCCCATCTGGGGGGTGGCGGGCTGGAGCAAGGACGGCCGGGCCGTGGTGGTCAACCACCGGTTCGACCTGTGGCGGCTTCCCCTCGCTGACGGCGATGCCGAAAACATCACCCGGGGGGTCGGCGACGCCGAGCAGATCCGTTTCCGCTACGTCAATTTGAGTCCTTCGGAGGACGCGCCCCGTGGCCGACGCTTCTTCGGTCGCGGCCGCTCCAACCCCGACCCGATCGATCTGACGAAACCGCTGCTGCTTTCGGCCTACGGCGAATGGACCAAGAAATCGGGCTACTACAGCCTCGAAATCGGGCAAAAACCGCGACCTCTGATCTTCCAAGACAAAAGCGTTGGGAGGCCCGTCAAGGCGAAGCAGGCCGACGCGGTCCTCTACACCATGGAGACCTTCGTCGATTTTCCCGACTACTGGGTCAGCGGCTCCGACTTCGCCGAGCCCCGCCGCATCACGGAAGCCAACCCGCAGCAGAGCGAGTACCGCTGGGGACGCCGCGTTCTGGTCGATTACGAAAACAGCAAGGGAGTCAAACTGCAGGCCACTCTGGCCTTGCCCGCCGGCTACGAAGAAGGCAAGCGCTACCCGATGCTGGTCTACTTCTACGAGAAGATGTCGCAGCGTCATCACCAGTACTCGATGCCCCGCTACGACGACCGTCCCCACATGTCGACTTACGCCAGCGACGGCTATCTGGTGCTGATGCCCGACGTGGTCTACGAGATGGGACGCCCCGGGGATTCGGCGGTCGATTGCGTGGGAAGCGCCGTGCGCAAGGTGATCGAGCTGGGATACGCCGACCCCGAGCGCATCGGGTTGCAGGGCCACAGCTGGGGAGGCTACCAGTCCTCCTTCATCGTCACCCAGACCGATCTCTTCGCCGCTGTGGTCACCGGGGCGCCCGTGACCAACCTGGTCAGCTTCTACAACGAGCTCTACAAGCGCACCGGCACCGTCCAGCACGGGATCATGGAGTACGGCCAGGTCCGGATGGGGACCACCCCCTGGGAGAACATGGAGCTCTATCACAGCCAGTCGCCCGTCCATCAGGCCCAACGGATCACTACTCCCTTTCTGATTCTCCATGGCACCGAGGACGGGGCCGTCGACTGGCACCAGGGGCTGGAGTACTACAACACGGCCCGCCGATTGGGGAAGAAGGTCATCCTTCTCTCCTATCCCGGAGAACCCCACCACCTCACCAAGCGGGAGAACCAGAAGGACTTCCTGACGCGCATGAAACAGTTCTTCGACCACTATCTCAAGGGCACACCCGCGCCCAGGTGGATGACAGATGGGGTGGGTTTTCTCGACAAGGACTGGGCCAAAGCCACGGATATGAACTGGTAGCGCTGGCGTTTCACGAGCGCCAGCTGCGGCGATGGCACC
>JBFGHF010000453.1:0-4211 GCA_041578355.1 Acidobacteriota bacterium | reverse complement strand
TTCTTGAAGCAGGGCTACGAGGCCACGGGAGTGGCGGAGATACTCAAGGCGACCGGTGTGGGAGCGGGCAGCTTCTATTACCATTTCGCGGGCAAAAGGGATCTCCTCTTGCAGGTCTTGGAAAGCTATTCGGAGTTGTTGCCGGAGGTGATCGAAAAGCCGGCGGCCCGACAAGCCACGGATCCGATCGACCGCATCTTTCGGATCATCGACTACTATCGCCGGTACCTCGTCGAGAACGATTTTGAACTCGGCTGCCCGATCGGGAACATCGCGCTGGAGATCGGCAACACCTTCCCGGAAGTCCGCGAAAGGGTCTCCGACCTGTTCGAGCAGTGGCGTCGGATGATCGTGCGATGCCTCGAGGAAGCTGCCGATGAATTCCCTCCGGATTTAGACCGCGAAGCGGTGGCCTCCTTCGTGCTGACGATTGTGGAAGGGGCCATCATGCAGTCGCGCTCGGCCGGGGACATTGCACCCTTCGACGCTTCGGTGGCCCAGCTGCGCCATCATCTGAATCAGCTTCGCGTCGACAAGGAAAAACAAATCGAGAAAGGAACTCTATGATGCTTGGAATGACGCTGATCGCCGCCGGCTTTCTGGCCGTCGCAGGCTCCGATTTCGTTGTGCCTGAAGGGAAAGAGAAAACCGATCGCTCGATCGTGCTGGACGCGCTGTTGGAGGCGGCGCCCGAGCGCGTCTTCGAGATGTGGATCGATGCAGAGGCCAGCGGCGAGTTCTTCGGCTCCTGGGCTCGTATCGAGAAGCGGGTTGGCGGGAAGTACGAGATTTACTTTCTGCCGCCCGATCATCCCGAGGGAGACGCAAACTCGTCGAAGGGCGCCAGGCTGCTCCACCTCGACCCGCCCAACATGTTGGCCTTCGAGTGGACGGCTCCCCCCTTCGCCGCGCAATTGAACGAGATCTTTCCGCTGCCGACCTGGGTTGAGGTCAGAGTCGAGTCGTTGCCGGAAGTCCCGGGACATAGCCGCCTGCAGCTGGAGCATCACGGATTCAGGAGAGGCCCTGGATGGGACGAAACCTATGAGTTCTTCGTGCGCGCCTGGTCGCAGATCCTGTTCCGCTTGGACCGGCACCTGGCCTCCGGAAGATAGGCTTCCCGCCCGTCTCTGGCGTTCCTGGGGATTGACATAGGAAAAAGGGGCTTCTTACGTGTTTAGCCGAGAGCGAGAGCGAGAGCGAGAGCGAGACCGAGCGGACCATCGGGTGAGCCTATCCGAAGGGCGACTTACGCCGCGGCATTTTTCAAATCATCTTCAAATTGGCAGGACAACTCTCCAGGTTGCAGGGTCTCGCTCGCGCTCTCGGTCTCGCTCCTCGCTCTCGAAAACCAGACTCAGACTACTGGGGAGACGCTAAACACGTACCAGACTTCCAGCCTGTCTCTGGAGTTCCTGGGGATTGACAAACGGAACACAGGCTTCCAGCCTGTTCCCGGAGTTGAACGAGATTGACAGGCAGGGATGCCTGTCTTCCAATGGACGTGCAGTTTGCGAGGATTGAAAGACAAGCGGACGCTGATCACGGGGGGCGCCAGCGGAATCGGGGCCGCGGCGGTCGCCCGTTTTCTCGACGAGGGGGCGAGGGTTGCAGTGATCGACCGGGACCCCGAGTCCTGCCGATCGCTGAAGGACCGGCTTCCCGACGTGGAAGCGGTTCTTGAAGCCGACGTCAGCAGCGGCCGACAGGTGCGGGACGCGTTTGCCGACCTCGACCGGCTCTGGGGTGGATTGGACGTACTCATCAACAACGCCGGGATCAGCCTGCGCCGGCCATTCGTCGAGATCTCGCCGGAGGAGTGGGAGCGGGTGATCGGGACCAATCTGACCGGCGTCTATCTGGTTGCACGAGAGGCGGCGCGGAGGATGAAAGCAGCCGGGTCGGGCGTGATCCTCAACATGGGCTCCACCAACGCCTTGAAGGGCTATCCACTCTACGCCGACTACAACGCCGCCAAGGCCGGAGTTTTGGCGCTGACTCGATCCCTGGCGCTGGAACTGGCTCCTCAGGTGCGCGTGGTGGCCGTCTGCCCGGGGTACGTCCTGACCCCCATGCAGAGGGCCGAATACACACCTGAAATGCTCGCCGAGGTCGATCGTAAGATCCCTCTGGGTCGTCACGCCTCACCCGACGAGGTGGCCGCGCTCTTCGCCTTTTTGGCAAGCGACGAAGCCTCCTATATCACGGGACACGCCTATGTGATCGACGGGGGAGAGGCGGTGTAGGGGGGCTTCCGTCTTTCGTCTTCCGTCTTGCGTCCTCCGTCTTCCGTCCTCGACGTTCCATGTTGCTGGTTTCTGTTCAGGATTCCGCGCTCCGGTTCGGTGTGCGTGCATGGCCCCGGTCTGCCGGCAACACGTCATCGTCTTGATGGAACGGTGAGCCAACATAGGGCGAGAGAAGACGGAAGGCAGAAGTCGGAAGATGAAAACTCTTCAGCCGATCGTGCGGGCGGCGATCCAGCCGCCGGAGATGAACGTACCCAGCACGCTTCCCAGGTTGGCGAAGGCGACCACGAGCAGGATCCGGGTGACCGGGTTGAGCCAGAATCCTTTCACGGAAACGATCGCCTCTGGGAGGTTCTCGAGGTCCTCGACTCGGGGACGCTTGACGATGGCTTGCACCAGGCCCGCCACCCACCCGGCTGCGATCATGGGATTGAGGCTGGTCAGGGGAGCCGCCAGGAAGGCCGCCAGGACGGTCAGGGGATGCCCCAGAGCGAGGAGCGCACCAAGAGCCGAGAGGACGCCGTTGACCAACACCCAGATATAGATCGAGCCCAGCGAGTGCTCGGCCCCGGCGCGCAGGAAACCGATCACGAGAAGCGCCACCACCGCCGCTGGGATGCCCCACTTCAACAGACTCGGCCACCAGGAGGGCGGCGGGACATCCATCAGGGGCTCGAGCGGTTTCTGCTCGATCTCTTCGAGCTCGCGCAGGATGCCGGGAACGTGTCCGGCGCCCACGACGGCCACTACGCGTCGGCCCGGGGCTTGCCGTATCTTGCCCGCCAGATAGACGTCCCGCTCGTCGATCAAGGTGGCTTTGACCTTGGGGAACTCGCGGGCCAGCATCTCCAGGATGTCGGCCAGATTCTCGTCTTTCTTGATTTCTTCGATGGTCTCTTCGTCGATTTCACCGGTTACGACGAGTCCCAGGCTCAATTGCGCGAACATCTTGAGCTTGTCGAAGAACCCCAGCCGCGCCCAGGTCCTGCGCAGCGTGATCTGAATGTCGCGGTCCGCCAGAACCAATTCGGCTTGCTTCGCGGGAGCCAGTTCGACGGCCTTCTTCATTTCGGCTCCCGGCTCGACACCCAGCTTTTGGCCGATCCGTTTCTGAAAAGAGGTCAGGATCAGCGAGCTGAGCAGGAACATGGCCTTCTTTTCACGGATGATCTTGACGATGTCCGTGTTTTTCCAGCGTTCGCGGTCGGTGATGTTTTCGTAGCGTGTTTGACAGAGTTCCACACAGATCGAGTCGGGGTCGCTCAGCTCGATGGTTTGGCGAACGTCTTCCACACTTTTCCTGGAGACGTGGGCGGTCCCCACGAGGAGGATTTCACGGTCGCCGAAGAGTCTGACGGTTTTGACTGATTCCGGCAACCCTGCAATCACGCCGGGGCCTTCTTGCGGTTCGTGCATTTTCATCGCTGGCGCCCGTCGCCCGGATGGTGAGAGGTTTCACTGCTGAGCACACCGAGGACGTCGAGCCAGGCAGAGTTCCTTTTACCGGAACGCGCTCGTCTATGACACCCGAAAATCGGCGCTCAACTGCAACAGGCCCCAGCGGAAGGCGAGCCGAGCGGAATCGTCCGAAATCGGCTCGACGGCGATGGTGAATTTCTCCACCGAGTTTTCCAGTTGGGTGCTTTCGAGTGGTATGGCGGCGACGTCTTTGGACGCGTCGCGGTCGTAGGAGCCCCACTGTCCGAGTTGGCTGTTGACGAGCAACTCCCACGTCTCGGGTCCGGTCTTGCGCGCGAAAAGCGTGTATTCTCCGGCGGGTAGTTCCTTGTCGCCGAAAATGAGGTTTCCTTCGCTGCTGATGGTGGTGGCCTCGTTCATCCCCAGCCTCCAGACCATTCCGGTTTGGGCTTGGCTGAGCATGTCGCGTCCCTCCAGTGCCGGAGCACCATAGTTGATGGAGATTGTCTTGCCGCCCACCGTCGCTACGGTGACCGCTCGTGT
>JBFGHF010000452.1:0-4221 GCA_041578355.1 Acidobacteriota bacterium | reverse complement strand
CTTCGTGAGAGTGGACTCGAAAAACTTCGCAGCGGGGTGACGACCGTTGACGAGGTCCTGCGCGAAACCATGCTGCTTTGAAGTGCCGCAGGGCTGGTGGCTTCCGACTCGGCCACGGCCTCTGGGGCGCCCGCCTCGGCCTCGAACGCGGGACCTGGAAATCAAGAAGCGCCCCCCCTTTTGCGACGCCCATTGCAGACCCGGCGATCCCGTCCGATATGTCGAGAGGTGGCTCGATGTGAGCCGGATCACCGATCGAAGCCCGGGAGTAAGTACAATGGGCAAGATGGAAAACCAGAGAATCGGATTGGGGATGCTGCTCCGCAAGCTGGTCGAGATGGACGGAAGCGACCTCCACCTCACCTGCGATTCGGCTCCGCGGATTCGTGTCCACGGGCAACTTCGCTCGATGGATCATCCCCCCCTCGACGAGGCGACCACCAAGAAACTGTCCTACAGCGTGATGACCGACGAGCAGAAGTTCCGATTCGAGGAGAATCAGGAAATCGACTTCAGCTTCGGGATCAAGGATCTGGCCCGTTTCCGGGCCAACGTCTTCACCCAGCGCGGCGCGGTGGCGGCGGTTTTCCGCGCCATCCCCCTCAAGATCCGAGGCTTCGAAGAGCTCAACCTCCCGCCCATCATCGAAAAACTGTGCGACAAGCCTCGCGGTTTGATTCTGATCACGGGCCCCACGGGCAGCGGTAAGTCCACTACGCTGGCGGCCATGCTCGACAAGATCAACCGGGAGCGTCACGAGCACATCATCACCATCGAAGATCCCATCGAGTTCATCCACCGGCACCGCAACTGCATCGTCAACCAGCGCGAAGTGCACTCCGATACGGGATCCTTCTCGGCGGCGCTGAAGATGGCCTTGCGCGAGGATCCGGATGTCGTGCTGGTGGGCGAGATGCGCGAGTTGGAGACGATCGAGTCCGCCCTGCGGATTTCGGAAACGGGGCACCTGACGCTGGCCACCCTCCACACCAATTCGGCGCATTCGACGATCAACCGGGTGATCGATGTCTTTCCACCTCATCAGCAGCAACAGATCCGCTCACAGCTATCGATGGTGTTGGAGGGGATCGTCTGCCAGACGTTGATTCCCCGCGCCGACGGCAGCGGCCGGGTGGCGGCGACCGAAATCCTCATCCCCAATTCAGCGATCCGCAACCTGATTCGGGAGAGCAAGGTCCATCAGATCTACTCTGCGATGCAGACCGGACAGGACCGCTACGGCATGCAGACCATGAACCAGAGTTTGGCCAATCTGTTCGCCAATCGAGTCATCACCCAGCAGGACTGCTTGAACCGTTCCTCGAACGTCGATGAGTTGAACGAAATGCTCAAGAGAATGGGGATCGTCCGGTCGCGGGTACCCGCTTCGGCCCGACGCTGATCGGTCCCCTCGGCGAAGCAGCCTTGCCGGACTGCCGGTTGCTCCGGGCTCGGCCTGAAGTTACAGAGAAAGCATCATGCCTGTTTACAGTTTTCGAGGTCGTCAATACGAATCAGGCTCGGTGATCACGGGAGAGCGCTTCGCCGCCAGCAAGCAGAGCCTGGCCGCCTCGTTGCGCGACGAGCGCATCATGCCCATCTCCATCGCCGAGAAGGCCAAGGAGTACAACCTCCCCTGGGAGAACCGAGTCAGTGTGAAAGAGCTGGCGCTCTTCACGCGTCAGTTCTCGGTGATGCTCGACGCCGGCCTGCCGCTGGTGGAATGTCTGGGCATTCTGGCCGATCAGCAGGAAAACAAAACGTTTCGCAAAGCGCTCAAAACGGTGCGCAGCGACGTCGAATCGGGAGCCACCCTTGCCGACGCTCTGGCCCGACATCCCAAGATCTTCGACAAGCTTTTCGTCAACATGGTCTCCGCGGGAGAAGCCGGGGGTATCCTCGACAACATCCTCAACCGCCTTTCGGTCTTCTCGGAGAAGAACGTCAAGCTCAAGCGAGCCGTCGTCTCGGCATCCGTCTACCCGACCATCATCATTGCGGTCGCGGTGGTCATCGTATTCGTGATCATGGTCTACGTGATCCCGGTCTTCGCCACCCTGTTCGAGAGCCTCAACGCTCCGCTGCCTCTGGCCACCCGCGTGGTCATGCGCGCCAGTTCCTTCACGGCTCAGTTCGCGCTACCCATCGTAATCGGCGTCGCACTGCTGGCGGGAGTGGTCCGTTATTTCTACAAGACGGAACAAGGCAGGCTCGTCATCGACCGCATGATCCTGGCCGTCCCCATGGTCGGCGTCGTTCTCAAGAAGATCGCCATCTCGCGTTTCTCAAGAACACTCTCGACACTGTTGGTCAGCGGCATCCCGATTCTGGATGGCCTGGAAATCACGGCAGGCACGGCCGGCAACGTGGTGATCCAAAACTCGATCATGAGAGCTCGCAAGGAGGTCGAGGAAGGCAAGGCGTTGGTCGAGCCCCTTCGCAAGACCTCAATTTTCCCCCCCATGGTCACCCAGATCGTCGCCGTGGGAGAGCAAACCGGCCAGCTCGATCAGATGCTCGACAAACTCGCGGACTACTACGAGGAAGAGGCCGACACGGCCATCGCCAACTTGCTCACCATGCTCGAGCCGTTGATGATCATCTTCCTGGGCGGGATAATCGGCGGTATCGTGATTTCCATGTACCTGCCCATCTTCACCCTCATCGGACGGCTGGCCGGAGGTGGATGAGCTCAGCCCCCGCCTCCTGCGACTGATCGTTGGACGATTCGTCCTGGTCGGCGGACTCGTTTCCGTCAGCCGCCTGGCTCTTCCCCCGGAAGCCTTCTCAGTGGACTTCCGGCCCCCCTTTCTTCTCACGCTGGTCCTTCTCACCGGCATCTATCTGCTCATCTGGAAATACGCCGACCTGGACGAGGTTCTGTACCAGGTCCAGTTCAACGCCGATCTGATCCTGGTTTCCACGCTGCTTTTTTTCAGCGGCGGCTTCGACAGCCCATTCACCCCGCTCTACGTCCTGATCATCGTCTACGCCAGCCTCCTGAAGGGGCGCGAGGGAGGCATCCTGGCTTTGACCCTGAGTGTCATTTCCTACGTGGGCATGATCCACCTCGGCTATCTGGGTTGGATTCCCGGCGAGACGAGCAACCCGGCTTACACCCACATCCTCTATCAACTGGCGGTCAACCTGCTGGCCTTCATTTCGGTTGCCTTTCTGGGTATCTATCTTTCGGAGCGACTGCGCAAGGCGGCCAGAGAGTTGGGCGCCGCCAAGGTGGTTCAAGAGAACATCATCGAGAGCATGCGCAGCGGCCTTTTGACTCTCGATCTGGAGGGCCGAATCACCTTCTGCAACCAGGTGGGTGCCAGGATCCTCGCTTTTGAGGCGGACCGGGCTCCCGGAATGCGTTTGGAGGAGTTTTTTCCGCACCGCGTGGTCGAACAGATCCTCCACACCGACTACTCGTCGAGTTCCCGAGGTTTACGGCTGGAAGACTGGATTTCGAGGCGGCGGGGCGAACAAGTGTATTTGGGCATCGGCTGCGCCCCGCTCCTTTCCCAGGCTCATGATAAAGAAGGCTATCTGGTCTCTTTTCAGGACTTGACCGACATCCAAAAGCGAGAAGAGGAGTTCCAGTTCCGTGAGAAGATGGCCGCCATCGGAGAAATGGCCGCCGGCCTGGCCCATGAACTTCGCAATCCATTGGGTTCCCTGTCGGGCAGCATCCAGCTTCTGCGCGGCGAACTGAAACTATCCCGGGAGCAGGCTCGGCTGCTGGACATCGTGCTGCGTGAATCGGAGCGACTGAATCGCATCGTGGGCAATTTCCTCGCCTACGCGGGTCCTCAGCCCACGATGAGGCAACCCGTCGACCTCGGTGACCTCTTGCGCGAGACGCTCGAACTCTTTCGCAACAGCCCCGAGTTCGAAGAGCAGCTGTACCGAATCGAGGTCGACAATCAAGCCGGTGACTGCCTCTGCCTGGGGAATCCGGATCAGCTGCGGCAGGTGCTTTGGAACATTCTGCAAAACGGCATTCGTGCCATGCCCGCGGGCGGCCGCATGTTCATCGAACTCAGTTCCGCGAACGGCCGCACGCGGATTCGGATCCGCGACGAGGGAACCGGAATGACCGAGGAGCAGAAAGACAAGCTCTTCCAGCCCTTCGCCGGGGGTTTCAAAAAGGGAATGGGGCTGGGCATGGCTATCGTCTACCAGATCGTCCAACAACACGACGGCGAGATCGAAGTCATCACCGAG
>JBFGHF010000451.1:0-4225 GCA_041578355.1 Acidobacteriota bacterium | reverse complement strand
TGGCCGCCTGCATCCTGCTCAAATAGTCCCTGCCTCTCTCCGTCAAAGTGTCCCCGCACACACTTTGCAGCCGGTCCCCGAAGGCTTGGATCTTGCGGAGCGGCTCCTGCAAATCGTGAGAGGCGACCGATGCGAAAAGCTCGAGCTCACGATTGCTTTCCCGAAGTCTGCGAGTGAGTTGCCGCAGCTGTTCCTCGGCGCTCTTTCGTTGGATCACTTCGCCGATCTGGCGTCCCGTGTTGGCCATCACCTGCAGGAATACAGGGTCCAACTCGGCGGGATTGGGAGAAAAGAACTCCAGGACCGAGACTACCCCCTCCGGGGAGAGCACCGGGAAAGCGAAAGCGGAGCGGATTCCGACCCGGGAGGCGGCCTCCGCCCGCTTGAAGTCGGTTTCTTCCGACAGCTCGTTGATCAGCAACGGTTCAGCCGAAGCCATTACTCGACCCGGCAGGTCGCGGCCCGGCTCGAAGGTTGTTTGAGCCGTCGCATCCTTGAACTCCCTGTAGCTGCTCCTTACACGGCTGTTCCAGATTCCAGTCGAAACAAGGGCTGGTTTCTCGCCCTGGGAAAGCACGTAAGCATGGCCCAACGGCCAGCCGGTTTGAAGACAGATTCGGTCCAGAGAAAAGCGCAAGAGGTCTTCGATGCTGCGCGCTTCGTTGGCGGCCATGGCGACATCCTGGAGAAGTAGAATGAAAGCCATTCGGCGCTCCGCCGCGGCTTCCGCTTGGCGCCTTCGCGTTGCATCTCGGAAGACCACCACAGCGCCCGAGATCCGCCCGCCTTCTCGAATCGGGGTGCTGGTGTACTCGACGGCGAAGCAAGTGCCGTCACGCCGCCAGAAAACCTCATCACTGACGGTTCTCACTCGGCCCTCCCGGATCGCCGCATAAATCGGGCACTCCTCGACCGGGTAAGGCGTTCCATCCGAATGGGAATGATGGATCAGCGCATGCTGAGGCTGGGCGATCAGCTCTTCCACCGAGTATCCGAGCATCCTTGCAGCCGCCGGATTGGCGAAGGTGGTGAGCCCTTCGGAATTCAAGCCGTAGACGCCCTCGCCCGCTGAATCGAGGATCAGCTGGTTCTGGCGAACCAAGTCCTCGATCTGTTGCTGAGCCCTGTACTGCTCGGTTACGTCGCGGACCACCAAGACCACACCCGAGCGCCCTTCCATCGAAACTTTCGAGCCGGACACATCCAGCAGTCTGGGGGAAGCGGGACCCGCCAGGATGAAGCGGCCTGAGGCCTGGTTGTCGTTCAGAGCCTTACGGGTCAGCTCCTTGTATTTCAGAGAATGCCCGGTCGCAGGCTCGAGCGGCAGAAGGGTCGCAAGGTGCTGGCCCAGCAGTTGGAGATGGCTTCGGCCCGTCAATCGATCGAAGGCGGCATTGCACCACTGGATTCGGTCTGAATCGTCTGTCCAAGCGATCGCCTCTTCGATCGCACTGAGCGCGATTTCCATCTTGCCCAGCGTCGAGCGGAGATGCCGAACAAGTGGTGCGAGATCAGTCTCCGTCACGATGACCTTTTCCCTCGAATGTTCGACATAGCCTAGACAAAATTGCGGCCGCCCGGTAAGTGATGCCTACCGCTCAGCTTCGACAGGCTCGATAGTCGCTCCGAACGTCCATTCACCGTCCACTTTCTCGGCGACGATGAAATGATCCGCCAGGAATTCCTTGCCCTCGCCGTCGAGGGCCTTGAGCTGGAGGGGACGATTGAGCAACCTCCCCTTCTCGGCAGTCAGAAAGCGCGAAAACCCGAGGTTGTGGGCGTCCCGCAAGTATTCGGGAATCAAATGAGTAAGGCTTCTACCCAGCAGTTCAGCCGGTTGCCAGCCGAGGCGGTTTTGAAAGGCGGAGTTGATGTAGGTGACCACTCCTCGGCTGTCGACAATCACTACCGGTTTGTCCGCTTCCTCCAGCATCTCGTCAATCGTCATTCTTTCTCACCGTCCTGGAAGTAACTCGATAAACGCACGGAAAAAATAGCAGCCGCGCCCCTTTTTGTGGAGTGCGGCTGTCGGGAGACTGTTGTTCGAGGTCTGAAGTCGTCACCCTCCAACCACGTTCGGGAAAACGCAGACAAGCAGCTTCGTGAACAGACTCCCGGTGAACGCGCTCCAGGGATCCTCGTCGGGATCCCTGGTTCCGTCGTGGCTTCTTCATTTGTTGCCATTCTGCTTGCCTTTGTCGATGTCCACGACTTCAGGCAGGTCAACCGAGAATTCTACTTTCTCCTCGGGCTTGTCGTTGCGCAGGATGAAAAAGCCGATCATGGCCAGGAGAACCAGCACAAAGATCGCCAAGATCGCCGTATTCGCGCTGTTGCCATTTTTGCTCATCGCAGCCTCCTCTTCGTCGAATGCCAAGTCCGGTTTTTTTCACACACTCCGGCGGGTCAAGCCCAAAACCAGGGTGACGAGAAAAAGAACAAGAAACAGGAAGAACAGCGCTTTGGCGATACTGGCGGAAACGGCCGCCACGCCTCCAAAGCCGAAGGCGGCCGCGAACAGCGCCACAACCAGAAAAATCAAAGCCCAAGACAACATAATTCTCTCTCTCCTTTCCGCCCCCGAACTCGATGCCCGGAGGTGCATGTACAGATTTCGACGAACCTGACGCTCAGCGCTTCCGGAATTCCAGGACCACCAAACCCAGCCCGGCCAGTACTGTGGCTACACCGACGACCGGCGGAATGGGCAGCGTCTCCTTGGTCTCAGCGGTGGCTTCGAGCGGTCCGATGTCGATAACCGCCTCTTCGCTCGTGTAGGTGATTCCTTCGGCGGCGAGCGCACCCGTGCCGAGCACGATCAACAGAATCCCTGTAATAAGTTTCCATCGCATTGTCGTTTCCTCCCTCAAACAGGACGGCGTCCCTGAATGATCCGAATCAGAAAGACCGCCACTGCCAGGACCAGCAGCAGGTGCAGAAAACCGCCCAGGGTGTAGGAACTGACCATCCCCAACAACCACATCACGACCAGTAAAACCAGAATGAACTCCAACATCGTTTCCTCCTTTCGGCCTCCCGAGAAGCCTTGTTTGTCCAAGTTCGGCGATGAAT
This sequence comes from Acidobacteriota bacterium, assembly GCA_041578355.1. GTDB lineage: Bacteria > Acidobacteriota > UBA6911 > RPQK01 > JANQFM01 > JBFGHF01. Next base: position 1,153 of record JBFGHF010000451.1, on the reverse strand, counting down.
GGCGCAAGAAGCGTTCCAGATCGATTCAAATAATTGACAGGAAGCGACTTAAGGGAGTTTTGGCTAAACAGGAAAGAGATGCGGGGTGGCCGGAGTCGGGGAATTCTTCCCTAGAAACGTGGCGCAGAGATTCTGCCGGCGGTCCAAAAGAAGCAACACCGAGCGCGCCACTGTCGGCCGGTGGGCATCCGTCGCGGCGGCTCCCCAAGAAATTAGACTTTCGTGATATAAAACCGGTTTTCTCCTCGTTCCGGAAACTTCATTCAAAAGGCTCTGGCGTAAGATGCAGATTCTGATTGTCGATGACGACGAACTGGCCTGTCGCGTCATGGAGTCCCATCTCCGCGACTGGGGGTATTCCGCGGCCTACGCGGTCGACAGCGTCAAGGCCAGAAAGTTCATCGAGCAGCAGCGCCCGGAGCTGATCATCAGTGACGTGGTGATGCCGGAACTCAGCGGGCTGGAACTGACGACCCAGCTCGAGGAACTGGACGCTCAACCCGCCGTTATTCTGGTGACAGGTCACGCCTCTGTCGACATGGCGGTGGAAGCCATGAAGGCCGGCGCCCGCGATTTCATTACAAAACCGATCGATTTCGAGGCCCTCAAAGCGACGATTGAAGAGATTCTGGAGGATGTTCACGACGAGGAGCGATCCCGTGAGATCGCCAGCCGGGTGAGCCGCGACCGATCCGGCTTCTCCAACATCCTGGGCGCCAGCAAGCCAATGAAGATAATCTTCCGGCTCCTCAAGAAAGTGGCGCCAGCCGAGGCGTCGGTCCTGATCACCGGGGAAAGCGGTACCGGCAAGGAACTGGTGGCGCGAGCGATCCACTCGCAGAGCAGGCGCTCCGGCGGGCCCTTCCTGCCCGTCAACGTGGCGGCTATCCCATCCGAGTTGATGGAGAGCGAGCTATTCGGTCACGAGAAGGGTGCTTTCACGGGGGCGACAGCTCAGAAACCCGGCTGCTTCGAGCTCTCCCACCAGGGAACTCTTTTGCTGGATGAAATCGGCGAAATGCCCATGGCCCTCCAGCCGAAACTGTTGCGGGTTCTCGAAGACGGCAAAGTGAGGCGCTTGGGGGCGAAGAAGGAGTTTCACGCGGACGTCCGGGTCCTGGCAGCCACCAACCGCGATCCCATCCAGGCCGTC
>JBFGHF010000450.1:0-4231 GCA_041578355.1 Acidobacteriota bacterium | reverse complement strand
CTCAGCTATCTGCCCCACCGCTATCCCTTTCTGCTCGTTGACCGAATCATCGAATACGAGGAGAACAAGCGGATCGTCGCCATCAAGAACGTCACCATCAACGAGCCCTTCTTTCAGGGCCACTTCCCGGGCGTACCGATCATGCCGGGCGTCTTGATTCTGGAATCGATGGCCCAGGCGGGCGGCTTTTTGATTTTCAAGGGCCTCGAGAACAAGGACGAAAAACTGGTTTTTTTCATGGGGGTCGACAACGCCCGCTTTCGCCGTCCGGTCAGGCCGGGAGACCAGCTTTCGATAGAGATGGTGGCCACTCGCATCCGGTCACGGGTGGGCAAGCTGCACGGCACTGCCCATGTGGACGGGCAGCTGGTCAGCGAAGCAGACGTCATGTTTTCCTTGGTGGAGCGCGACAGCTACAAGGAGTGAGCCCGCAAACGGCGGGCGAGTCGCAAACCAAGATAGAATCGGTCTAACCATGTCCAAGCGGATTCACACCACAGCCTTGATCGATCCGAGCGCCCGATTGGCCGACGACGTTTCGGTAGGCCCCTTCTGCGTCATCGGCAAGGACGTGGTGGTGGGGAGCGGCACACGAATCGGACCCCAGTGTGTCATAGAAGGCCCCACCACGATCGGGGAAGACAACTTGATTTACGGCCAATCGGCCATCGGGACCGACCCGCAGGACCTCAAGTTCCAAGGGGAACGGACGACCGTCGAGATCGGCGACCGCAACAAGATCCGCGAGTTCGTCACCATCAATCGAGGCACCGAGGGGGGCATCGCCAAAACCGCCGTGGGCAGCGGAAACCTGCTGATGACCGGGGTCCACGTAGCCCACGACTGCGAGATCGGCGACGAGGCGATTCTGGCAAACTCGGCCACTCTGGCGGGACACGTCGAGGTGGGTAGTTTCGCCATCATCGGGGCCTTCAGCGGCATCCATCAGTTCTGTCGAGTGGGTTGTTACGCGTTCATCGGCGGCTACTCGGTCATCACCCGCGATGCTCTTCCCTTCATCAAGACCGTCGGAACCCGCAACGACGCGGGTCTCTTCGGAATCAATTCGCTGGGACTGCGCCGGCGGAAGTTCTCGAGCGAACGAATCGACGCGCTCAAGGAAGCCTATCGAGTCCTGCTGCGCCAAGGTCGCTCCATGAGCGACGCCGTCCGCTTGCTCCGCGAGCGCGGCGCCACGCCGGACGTCGAGATCCTGCTTGACTTCATTGAAAGCTCGCGCCGAGGCTTCGTCCGAGCCACCCCCTCGCAGAGCGAGGTCCCCGCCTCCACGAGTGCCCCATGAACTCCGCTCCGCTGGGAGTGATTGCCGGTAACGGCCGCTTCCCCCTGCTCGTCGTCGAGGCCGCGGCCAAAAAAGGCCTGCGGGTCGTGGTCGCCGCGATTCGCGAGGAAACCTCGCCCGAGATCGACCGGCTCGGCCAATCCGGGTCCGTCACCGTCCACTGGCAAGGGCTGGGCCAGCTGGGCCGCCTGATCCGCACCTTCCGCGAGGAAGGCGTCCGGGAGGCCGTGATGGCGGGCCAGGTCAAACACAACAAGATCTTCGCCCGGCATCCGTCCGTGGCCCGCAAGATGCTGCGCGCTCTTCCCGATCTGCGAATGCTCAAGCTGCTGGCGTCGTTGCCCCGGCGCGATACCGCGGGCTTGATCGGCGGCATCATCGCGGAGCTGGAGAAGGAGGGCATCCAGCTTCGCGATTCCACTTTCTTGCTCGAGGAGTGGCTGGCTCCACCGGGATGCCTGACTCGTCGGGCCTTGCAGAAAGAGGAAAGGCGGGACGTCGAATTCGGCTGGCCCATCGCAAGACGCCTGGCGCAGCACGATGTAGGTCAGACCATCGTGGTAAAAGATCAGGCGGTTGTCGCCGTCGAGGCGATGGAGGGGACCGATGAAACCGTCCGCAGGGCGGCCCGTCTGGCGGGTGGCCAAAAGCTGACGGTCATCAAGGTCGCCCGGCCCGATCAGGATATGCGGTTCGACGTGCCGGTCATCGGATTGAAAACACTCCCCGTGTTCTCGGAGTGCAACGTCACGGCTCTGGCCATCGAGGCCGGCAAGACCCTGATCCTCGATCGAAAAGAGTTCGTCGAGTTGGCCGACAAACAGGGCCTTTGTGTCGTGGCGAAGACGTGCGAAGAACCCGAGTCGCTGTTATCGGAGTAGGGGCGCTGGGGTCCCACCACGCCCGCATCTACTCCCAGATACCGAGCGCGAAACTGGTCGGAGTCGTCGACATCCGCAGCGAGCGCGCCGATCGAATCGCACGAGAGTACGGCTGCCAAAGCCACGGCGATTGGCGGGACATCTCGGACCGCGTCGAAGCCGTAAGCCTGGCAGTCCCCACGCCACTGCACGCAGAGATCGGACAGCGCCTGCTCGAGCAGGGCGTTCACGTGCTGGTCGAGAAACCCATCGCCCACAACCGTGCCGGCGCCGACGCCCTCATCGGCGCCTCACGGCAGAGCCGGGCGGTCCTCCACGTCGGTCACTCGGAGCGCTTCAATCCCGCCTACGCGGCGGTTCGCCCCTATGCCAAGCGACCGCGCTTTTTCGAAACCCACCGAATGGGTGTTTTCGTCAAGCGCAGTCTCGACGTCGATGTCGTCCTCGATCTCATGATTCATGACCTGGATCTGGTGCTGGAACTGGTGGAGTCGCCGCTGCGCGAGATCCGCGCCGTCGGCGTCGCGGTGCTGACGCCCCGAGTCGATATCGCCAACGCCCGGCTCGAATTCGAGGACGGCTGCGTGGCCAACTTGACCGCCAGTCGAGTCTCCGCGGGAAGGGTCCGAAAGTTCCGCTTCTTCCAACCCAGCGACTACATCTCGATCGACTTCCACAAGCAGTCGGTGGAAATGTTCAGTCTGCGGCGGCGCGGAGCGCAACCTCAGATCGAACGCCGCAAACTCGAGGTGGAGGCCCGGGAACCGCTCAAGCAGGAGATCGAAACTTTCCTGGCGGCCATCCGAGGCGAAGATCCACCGCAAGGCTTCGCCCCCTGCAGCGGAGAGCAGGGCAAGAAAGCACTCGATCTGGCGCTCGAAATCCTCGCGGAGATGCCTCCGCCGAAGTTGGAGTTTCCACCATGACTCGCCGACCCACGGGCCCTTCTCGATGAACAACCAACACCTCGAACCGGTCTTTCGCCAAGTCACTCGATACACGAAATTCTGGATTCCCCTGATCCTGGCCCTGGCCTCGCTGCTCCTGGCGGGAGACAAGGAAGCGAGCGTCGACAGACTCGACGACGTCAACCGCCTCGGGTCCCCCTACGTCTTCCCCCGCCAACCGGTCAGGCTGCTTCTTCAGGAAGGCTTCGATACAGTGGAAGTGGGGGGTGTGCGCGGACTTGGCGACTTGCTCGTTGAGGCCAAGTCGCGAAGCATCGCCGTTCGCCGATCGGGAATCAGCCACCCGTTGGGGTCGGGCTTCCGCCTGCAACCGGAACAGGATGGCTCTCTGACCTTCAAAGGAAGACGCTACCGGGGCTTCCTGGAGGCTTTCATCAATCCCCTGGGCGTCCCCGTCCTGGTCAACGAAATCGGTTTGGAAGACTACCTGCGCGCCGTCTTGCCGAACGAGCTGAATCCGCGCCTCTTTCCCGAGCCCGAGGCGCTCAAGGCCCAAGCGGTGGCCGCCCGGACCTACGCCCTTGCCGAGTTGGGACGCAGGGGCCGCCACGGCTTCGACCTCTACGCCGACGAACGGTCCCAGGTCTACGCAGGCGCGGGATTCGAACAGGTTGCTTCCGACGAAGCGATTCGAGCGACGTCGGGAATCGTGGCGGGCTTTTCCAACGCACCTATAACGGCTTTCTACTCTTCCACTTGCGGCGGCGTCACGGCCAGTTACGAAACTACGTTTCAAGCCGCTCCGATTCCCTACCTCAAAGGCGGCGCCGAATGTCCCGACGAAGGCGGCCGCTATCGACGATGGCGCCGCGAGGTCCCGGCGGCGGAGATCCAGGCGAGGCTGGATGCGCGCGGCGGTCCAGGGACTCTGACCAAAGTGGAGATTCTGGGCCGGGATCGCCACGGCCGTGCCTTGAAGGTCCGTTTCGAGGGCAGCCAAGGCGAGATTGTGATGCGCGGCCTCGATGCGCGTCAGGTCATGGGGCTGCGCAGTCACTTCATTACCAAGCTTGAACTCACGCGGAACAAACAGGGGCGGCTGGCGTCCGTCAAGGTCGAAGGAAGAGGCTTCGGCCACG
>JBFGHF010000449.1:0-4239 GCA_041578355.1 Acidobacteriota bacterium | reverse complement strand
TGCTAGATAGTGATTGGGATTCATCAACCCGCCCGAGCTGGTCACGATCCCGTGACGGTCGAAATCGGGGTCGTTTCCAAAGGCCAGGTCGTAGCGATCTTTCAGCTCCACCAATCCGGCCATGGCGTGGGGCGAAGAGCAGTCCATTCGAATCTTGCCGTCATGATCTACAGGGACGAAGGCGAAGGTGTGGTCGACTCGACCGTCGATCAAAGTCAGTTTGAGCCGGTAACGTTCGGCGATGGCGTCCCAGTAGCGGATGCCTGCTCCGCCCAGCGCGTCGGCCGCCAGCCTCAGCTCGGCCGAGCGAACCGCTTCGAGGTCCACTACCTGATCGAGCTGGGACACGTAGTTCTCGCGGTAGGGATGTCGATGCGTGGTGGGGGACGAAAGAGCCTGCCGATAATTCCAGCGCTTCAGACCTTGCCTGTTTTCCAACAATCGATTGGCACGGTCCTCGATCCACGCCGTGATCTCCGATTCTGCGGGTCCACCGTGAGGCGGATTGTATTTGATGCCCCCGTCGCCGGGAGGATTGTGCGAAGGAGTGATGATGATTCCGTCGGCCAGCTCCGACCGCCGTCCCTGGTTGTAAGTCAGAATCGCGTGGGATACCGCCGGGGTGGGTGTGTACCCCGATTCGGCATCCATCATCACCTCCACCCGGTTGGCGGCCAGGACCTCCAGCGTACTCCTGTGCGCCGGCTCGGAGAGCGCGTGGGTGTCCTTGCCCAGAAAGAGCGGCCCGTCGACCCCCCGGGTCTTGCGGTAGTCGCAAACCGCCTGGACAACGCACCAAACGTGATCTTCGTTGAAGCTGACATCGAAGGAGGACCCCCGATGCCCCGAGGTGCCGAACGAAACTCGCTGTGACGCGTCCGACGGGTCCGGCCGCTGGGTGTAATACGAGGAAACCAAGCAGGGCACGTCGATCAGCAGGGAAGCGGGCGCCGGTTTTCCGGCCAGTTCATGAATCGTCACGGGGGGTAGTCTACTTGGAAGGTTTGTGGGTTGGTAGGTTTGGCGTGGCGCAGGCATCCTGCCTGTGCTCCGGGTTCCTAGGTTTGTGGGTTCGTAGAACGATCTTCGGACTCGGAATCGAGTCTCCGCAGTGTTATGATCGAATCCCGTTCCACCACAAAAGGAGTCCAGGTGAACTCTAAACTGCGAATCGTCAAACTACTATCGTTACTCTCATTTTTGATTCTGCTCCCCGCCTTTGCGCAGGATGCCTCGTTGGGCCTCGAGGACTTGCTCAACTCGGCTCCCTGGCGGCAGATCGGTCCCGCTTCTTTCGGCGGGCGGATCTCCGATGTCGAAGCGGTGGCGGGTGAGCCCGACACGATCTTCGTGGCGGCCGCCTCTGGCGGGATCTTCCGCAGCCGCAACAACGGCATCACCTGGCAGCCTGTCCTCGACGAGGTCGCCGATCTTCTCTCCGTGGGCGACTTGGCCATCGCTCCCTCCGACCCCAACATCGTCTGGGCGGGGAGCGGCGAGCCCAACAACCGGCAAAGCTCGCCCTGGGGCAACGGAATCTACAGGTCCTTGGACGGCGGAGACTCCTGGCAGCACATGGGACTGGAAGAAACTCGTCACATCGGACGCGTCGTCATCGATCCCAAGGACCCCGACACCGTCTTCGTGGCGGCGCTGGGGCATCTCTGGGGACCCAATCCGGAGCGCGGCCTCTACCGGACTCGGAACGGGGGAGCCAGCTGGGAGCGGGTTCTCACCATCAGCGAAAACACCGGGGTTGTCGAGGTCGCCATGGAGCCGAATGGCCGCGTGCTCTATGCAGCCGCCTATCAGCGGCGGCGCCGCGGTTGGGGATTCGTGGGCGGCGGACCGGAGAGCGGCCTCTATCGTTCTCTGGACGGGGGTGATTCCTGGTCAAAACTCACCAAGGGCCTTCCCGAGGGAGACACGGGCCGCATCGGTGTCTCGATTTCCGCCAGCCACCCGCACATCGTCTTCGCCATTGTGGAGAACAAGAAGGGAGGCGTGTTCCGATCCGAGGACCGCGGCTCGACCTGGACGCGCGTCAACGAGCTCAACCCGCGCCCCATGTACTACAGCCAGATCCGCGTCGACCCCGCCAACCCCGACAAGGTCTGGGTGCTGGGGAGTCCGCTGTTTCTCTCCATCGACGGCGGCAAGAACTTCTCGAGCGACTGGACCGGTCAGAAGATCCACGTCGATCATCACGCCCTGTGGATCGATCCCGCCGACTCCGACCACCTCATCCTGGGCAACGACGGAGGACTCTATTTCTCCCATGACGGCGCCCGCAACTGGCATTTCGTCGACAACCTGCCCATCGGCCAGTACTACCAGATCGGACTCGACCGCCGCGATCCCTACTGGGTCTACGGCGGGACCCAGGACAACGGAACCTGGGCCCTCCCCAGCCGGACCTACAGCCAGTTGGGGATCACCAACAACCACGTTGTCAACATCGCCTACGGCGACGGGTTTTACGCCGCCGTCGATCCGCGCGACCACCGTTTGGTCTTCGCCGAGTCGCAGAACGGCCGCCTCTACTTCGTCGATCAGGACACCTTCGAGGAAAAGGGCATCGCTCCGGTCCCTTCGCAAGCCGACGAAGAGTACCGCTTCAACTGGAACGCTCCCATCCTGATCTCGCCGCACGATCCGGACGTCCTCTTCTACGGCGGCAACAAGCTCTTTCGATCCGGCGACCGGGGCCACAGCTGGCAGGAGATCAGTCCCGACCTGACGCGCAACCAGAAATGGAAAGAACTCCCCATCATGGGCATCGTGCGCAGCGAGGACACCCTTTCCCGGGACGACGGCACTGCTCACTTCGGCACTCTGACCACCATCTCGGAATCTCCGCTGAAGGCGGGTTTGATCTACGTGGGCAGCGACGACGGACTGGTTCAGATGACCGCTGACTCCGGCCGCAACTGGACCGACCTGACCGGCCGCTTCGATCTCCCCGGGGCCCGCTGGGTGAGCCGTGTGGTGGCCTCGCGCCACGGGGCAGAGGTGGCCTACGTCACCTTCGACGGCCACCAGGACGACGACTATGCCCCCTACATCTTCAAGACCAGCGACGGAGGAGCGACCTGGAGCAACATCGCGGGCGATTTGCCCGCTGGAGTGGTCGTCAACGCCATGGCGGAACACCACCGCAACCCCGATCTTCTCTTCGCCGCGACCGAAAACGGACTGGCGGTCACCATAAACGGCGGTCGCAACTGGGTGATCGCCGAGGGAAATCTGCCCCGTGTCCCGGTCGACGACCTGATCGTCGAGGACCGCGCCAACGACCTGGTCCTGGGCACCCACGGTCGCAGCATCTTCATCCTCGACGACCTCGCCTTCCTCGAGAGTCTCAGCCCTCGAGTGCTCAATCAGGATGCCCATCTGTTCCCGGTTCGGGCGGCCCTGCAGTTCTACGAAGAGCGGGAACTGCCGGTGCCCGGCGCCTCGGAATTCTCAGGCCCCAACCCGCCCTTCGGGGCGTTGATCACCTATACGCTCGGGCGGGATCTCAACGCCGCCCAATCCGAGCAAGGGAAGGAACAGCACCAAGCGGAAAGTGAGCACGGCGCAGAGAGGCACGAAGAGGAGCAGGGCGAGACGCACTCCGAAGAGGGACACGACGAAGCAGGGAAGGCGGATTCCGAAGAAGCTCCGGCGGTCCGAATCGTGATCGAGGACGAATCGGGCGGCACGGTGCGGGAGATTGCAGGCCCGGCCACTCGGGGAATGCACCGCGTCGCATGGGATTTGCGCTATCCGCTTTCCTATCAGGCCGCCCCCGACGAATCGGGCTGGTTCGGCCCACCCCGCGGCCCCTTCGTCCCGCCCGGCACCTACCGGGTCCGTTTGGAGGCGGCCGGACAGTCGCACGTCGAAAGCGTGGAGGTCGAGGTCGATCCCAAGGCCAAGACCGATCCCGCCATGCTCGAGGCCCGCTTCGACGCATCCCGCCAAGTGAACGCCTTGTTGGGCGTCTTCGATCGGGCCGCCAAGAACGTCCAGAAGATGGACGAGGAGGTGGCGCGGCTCAAGAAGAAGCTCGAGGAGACCGAGACGCCCGATTCTGTTGGGGAGACTCTCGAAGGAATCAGCAAGAAGCTGGCCGAGCTCAAGGAATATTTCAAGAGCGGCTGGCGGAGCGAGAAGTTCAAGCTGCTCGATCTGCTGGGCCAGTTGCAGGCGTCGACTTCGGCGCCCACCGAAGCCCAAATCCGGACCCTCCGGCAG
>JBFGHF010000448.1:0-4239 GCA_041578355.1 Acidobacteriota bacterium | reverse complement strand
GAAGCGAAAGCGCCAAGTGTGCGTCAGATCGGGCTCAGCGCCCACCTTCGCCAAGGCTACGGCGGACAGGCAGCGACGACCGACGCAGTCGTACTGTCAGTCCGTCGAGGAGGAAGGAGGGAGCACAGCCCGAGATGATGTGCTTGCAGCCGAAAGGCTCGTGAACGATGCGGGCTAGCCTCATTCCCAGCGGATGGCTTCCAGGCAGTTTGTCCGGGCCGCCCTCCAGGCCGGCTGGAGTCCGGCCAGCAGGCAGGTGATCAGGGTGAGGGCAATCACGGGAACCAGGACAGCCCATGCGGTCACCTCGATGCCGACGACGAAGGATTCGATGGTGCGAGCCAGGGCCAGCGCCACCGCCAGTCCGACGACGAGTCCGGGCAGGGCGACTTTCAGGGTATCGAACAGCATCAATCTCAGGACTTGCGCACGCTGTGCGCCCAGCGCCATCCGAACTCCGATTTCGGGCGTGCGGCAGACCACGCTGTACGAACTCACGCCGAAGATACCGGCTGAAGCCAGCAACAGCGACAGAACCCCGAAAAGGCTCACCACCGTCACACCCTGACGGTAACCGCGGAGCGTGCCTGCGACGTGACGGTCCAGAGTCGTCAAACCGAAAACGGGAAGGGCCGGATCGAGCGATCTGACTCGTTTCGAAATCGCATCCGCCAAAACCAACGGATCGAGCAACTCACTGCGGACGATGAGATTGAACTGGCGGATATCGGGCCGTTGCGAAAGCGGGAAATAGATGTGTCCGTTGCTTTCCAAATGCAAACCGACGTCTTTGACCGTGCCGACCACGCCTACGATGGTCACCGGCTGGTTCCCCGCCAGATCGAGCAGACGTGCGCCGACGGGCGAAGCTTCTCCCCAGAATTGCCGAGCCAGAGCGGAATCCACCACGGCCACAGGCGGAGCCTGGACGGAGTCGCTCTCTTCGAAGAAACGACCTTCAACAAGCGGAATTCGCATAGTCCTGAAGTAGCTGTTGCTGACCGGCCGCATGTTGCCGCCGGGATCGGGCCGGTTGGGGTCCGCCGCTCGTCCCTCGATCTCGAAACTGGCGGTCCAAACACGCCCGGAGAGAGGAAGGGTGTAAGCGAGAGCTGCCTCCGAGACGCCCGGGATGGTTCCCATCTCTTCCAGGATGCGGCGGTGGAACTCCCCTCGTTGGGCCACTTGGTAGCGCGTCGAGGGCAGTTCGAGGCGCAAGCTGAGCAGCCGATCCGAGGTGAATCCGGGGTCGACCCGATTGAGCCGATCCAGACTCCCGACCAAGAGGGTGACCGCAACCAAGAGACAGACGGTGAGAGCGACTTGGGCCGCAACCAGTCCTTTTCGCCACCACTGTCCGTGAACTCCCGACGCGCTGCCGCGAGCGGACGACCTGAGAACTTCAGCCAACCGGAATCCGGAAGCGTGAAGGGCCGGGATCATTCCGAAGGAGACACCCGTGAGCACGGCGAAGACTAGCGCGACGATCGCAACCGAAGCCGGCAATTCCGGACCTTGGCGAAAGCCGGACAACTCCAACACCGGGGCGCCTGCCCATCGCAGGGCGAACCAACTGACCAGCAACCCGCCGAGTCCTCCCAGCAAGCCGAGGACGGCGCTTTCGCCGACCAGCAGCCGGAGCAATCCCGATCTCCCCGCTCCGAGGGCCATCCGCAGAGAGAATTCTGCGCAACGAGACTCTGCACGTGCCAACAGGACGTTGGCCACGTTGAACCAGGCCATGAGGACCAGAAAAGAGGCGCTCAAGAAGATCGTGAGAAGAGCCGGCTTGCGATCTCCAACCAGCTGTTCCTGCAGAGGAACAGCCTGCGCGCCCTGTCCGCGCGCAGCTCGGCGAGGGGCGACGGCTGCCAGAATCTCGCTCAGCTCGGTGGAAACGGCGGCGGATTCAATTCCGTCTTTTGTCCGTCCCACCCCGCTCAGGAACTCCCATCCCCGACGGTCTTCCGAATACCATGCCTCCGCCAGCGCCAGCGGAATGAACATGTCGACTTGCTCCGGGAACTCGAAATCCGGGCTCGCCACTCCCACCACGATGCGCTCGGCGTCGTCGACATTGATCGGCTTTCCGACGATCCTCTCGTCTCCCCCGAAATGGGCCAGCCAGAGCCGATGGCCGAGGATCACGGATTGATCTCGTCCAGGAGTCGCTTCGCTGGCCGCGAACCTTCGTCCGAGCCGCGTCTTCAAGCCGAGGACTTGCTGCAGACCAACCGACATACGCGCCGCGACGACCCGGACCGGGTCGCCGCCAGTGAGGAGATGAACCGGTTGGAGGTCGTAGGCCTCGAGAGCGTCCAGACTGCGTGATCGCTCCTGAAAATCCCTCACGACCAGCGGCGACAATGAGGTGAGACCACCGTCCGGATAGCTGCTGAAAACCGCCACTAGGCGATCGGCATGGGGATAAGGAAGTCGGCTCAAGACAATCTGATGCACCAGCGTAAAGACCGAGATTGCTGATGCGAAACCGATCCCCAGGATCAGCAGCGCCAGGCCTGTCGAAAAGCGATGGCGCCACAGGCTACGGGTTGCGAACTGCAAGTCTTGAAACAGCATCGATACAGCACCTCCCTGATCGGATGTGAAATGCGGGCGCTGGTCTGAACGACCGGACTGCCTGGAGCGCACCGGCCCGCAGGTACCGGAGCGCTCGCCTTCTGCGACTTCAAAGAGATCATCGAAGGAGAGGCCGAGACCCCGCATCAGCTTTTCGCGAGTCGCCGCCCGGGGGTAGGGGCGGCGACCGTTCACGAGCCTCGAGAGATGGCCTTCCAAGAGTCCCAGCTTCAAGGCCCAAGCGTTCTGGCTGCGACGGCTCCTGGCCAGGACCAAAGCCAGGGACTTGTGCTTCAATCGTATTCGCACTCCGATCGATTCCTACGCAAGATCGACCAAGATAGTTGGGCGGAAGCATGATTCGACTCTCAGAATCTGATGCCAATCATTGCCATTAACAGAAAGCGACACGCCAGAGTCACCCCGCCCCGAACCCTCGGCAGTTCCGAGAATTTCGCCCAACCGCTGGCCAGTTGGCGTTGATCGGGCCAGAAGGTAGAATCGTCCGCCTATGCGAGCGCGACGAAGGAAGGATCCCGGAATGCGGCACGCGGCGTTCCTCGGCAGCCTGCTCTGCCTGGCGAGCCTGATCGCCTGTGGAGCCCAACCAACGAACTATACGACCGACTACGGCAGTTGGGCCGACTACGGAGGAAGCGCCGACGCGGCGCAGTACTCTTCCCTCGACCAAATCAACCGGTCCAACGTAAGCGCGCTGGAAATGGCCTGGTCCTATCCCACCGGCGACGAGAACCGCTACTTCTTCGCGCCTCTGGTCGTGGACGACGTCGCTTACGTCCTGGCCAAGAACAACTCGATCGTGGCCATCGACGCAACATCCGGGAAAGAGATCTGGACGCACCCGCCGGCGCCCGGGTTGGTGGCGATCACCAACCGCGGCATCAACTATTGGGAAAGCGCCGACCGCTCGGAACGGCGGCTGCTCTATGCGGCCGACCATTATCTGCGGGCGCTCGACGCCCGAACGGGCGAGCTCATCCAGTCCTTCGGCAACAACGGCCAGGTCAATCTCAAGGAGGGGCTGGGAAGGGACCCCGGGACGCTCTCGTTGGTCCAATCCCACTCTCCGGGCCGCGTCTTCGAGGACCTTCTGATCCTCGGATCGGCGACCAACGAGGGTTACGGGTCGGCCCCTGGCGACGTGCGGGCGTTCGACGTGCGCAGCGGCGAAACGGTTTGGAGCTTCCACACCATCCCCCGTCCCGGCGAATTCGGCTACGACACCTGGCCCGAGAACGCTTGGAAGACGGTGGGTGGCGCCAACGTCTGGACGGAGTTCTCGCTCGACGTGGAACGGGCTGTGGTCTACCTGCCGGTGGCCAGCGCCAAGTACAACTTCTACGGCGCCGACCGGGCCGGGGCCAACCTCTACAGCAATTCGCTGGTGGCAGTCGACGCCCGCACCGGCGAGCGGCTCTGGCATTTCCAGTTCGTGCACCACGACATCTGGGACTACGATCCCGCCACCGCACCCAAGCTGTTGACGGTCGAGCACGAGGGAGAGAAGGTCGACGTGGTGGCGCAGGCCACCAAGCAGGGCTATCTATTCGTCTTCAACCGCATCACCGGCGAGCCGCGCTGGCCCATCGAGGAGCGGCCAGTGCCCCACGGGACGGAGATGCCGCGCGAGACGCTCTG
>JBFGHF010000447.1:0-4246 GCA_041578355.1 Acidobacteriota bacterium | reverse complement strand
TGACCATCCGGCAGCCCGATTGGGATCTCCAGGACCTGGCAACACGTGCCTAAACTGCCACGATCCACGGGCAGAGAAATGGTCCGTTTCCTCCAGAACGAAGGCTCCACCCTCCTCCGAATTCGCGGAAGTCATCACGTTCTGGCACGCGAGCATCTTCGAACCACCGTCCCGGTGCACGGGAATCCAGTCTTGAAGATCGGCACGCTCAAAGGGATTCTTCGCGATATCGACCTTGGTCCGGCAGAGTTCGAGCGCCGGTGGCGAGCCCGGTAGTTCATGAACAGAATTCGAACGCCTCGCCCCATTCCGGGCGGGAAGGGCCAAAGGTGAGTCACCTGGTGGGTCACCAAAGCCGTCACTATTGATCCCATGTGATGGAAATAATGGAAATCCTGGACAGCTCCTACCCAGCCGTCGAGGTCAAGTCCGTTTTTCGCTGTAAATTCGATCGGCGGATGAGCCTTGATCGACCACCGGTTGGTTCTCTTTCCGGTGGGCCTCCTCCAGTTGCTTCTGGAGCCGCTTGAGCAGCCCCAGCTCGAACTCGGTCATCTTCACGCCTCGCCAGTTGTCGGAAGCGCGGATGACGGCCGAATACATCAGCTTGAGCACGGGACGTTCCCCGAAAATGGTCCCCACCGCCTTCATCCGACGTCTCTCCTCGCCAAACAGCCGCTCCAGCAGGTTGGTGGTGCGGATGTAGCGGTGGTGGTTGGAAGGGCAATGAAGGTGGGCGATGCAGGCCTCGAAGTCGTCCTCGAAGCAGCGAGTCGCGGTCGGGTACTTCTTGCCGAAGCGATCCCGCAAATCCTCGGCCAGCACCCGAGCCATCGCCACCGACGGAGCCTGATAGGCGGCCTTGGCGGCTTTCTTGAACTCGGCCACGATCGTCTCCGGCAGTTTGGCGGCCAGGTTGCGCATCTTGTGGGCCAGACAGCGCTGCCGCAGGGAGCTGGAGAAGCATTCCTCCACCGCTCGGATCAGGCCCGCCGCCCCGTCGGTGACCACCAGCACGGGAGCGGAAAGGCCCCGCCGTTGCAGGTCTTGCAGGAATCCCAGGCAGCAATCGGTCGACTCCTTGGTGCCCGGCGCCAGCCCGATCAAGACCTTCCGGCCGTCCCAGGTGATCGCCCAGGCGCACAGCACCGCTTCGCGCTTGGCACCCGGCCGCAACCGCTCCGCGATCCCGTCCAGAAACAGGTACAGCGGCCGGATTTCGCTCAGATCCCGGGTGGCGAACTCCTCGTACTCGGCCCACAGCACCTCGGTCAGTTCGCTCACCGTGCTCCTGGACAGCAACAGCCGCCCTTCATCGTCCCGAAATAGCTCTTCGATGTCTCGCGTCGAGCAGCCCCGGGCGTACATTTCACGTACGAGCCGTTCCAGCCCCTCACTGCGGCCCTTCAGCAGCCTCCGGATCGCCTGCAGCTCGCTGGCGTCCACGTCTCGAACCTGCGGCGAGGCGTAGCGCACCTCCCCCTCCCCGCTCTGGATTCGCCCCGGCCGGTAGCCGTTACGGTAGCCCTTCCCCTCGCTCCCGTGGCGGTAGTACTCCCGGCCCAACAGGTCGCTGACAGCTCCCTCCAAGGCTTCCTCCACGACACTCTGCACGGACAGCCGGATCAGCTCGCTCAAGGGGGCCTTCTCTGCGGTCCCCTTCTCCAGCAACTCGGCAATGGCCTGACGGGTTCGCTCCGACGGTGGTACTCTCTTCATGGGTTGAGCCTCCTTTCTTTGCTCAAGAAAATTCGCCCGAGGGTACCACCTCGGGCTGGCTCAACCCGCCCACTCAATTTACAGCGATTCTAAGACGCGACCTTTCCGGGCGACTCCTCCGTGGTTCATGGCCACAGAAGTAGCCGCCCGACGGCGAGGAAGTCAGGAGGACGAGGGAGGGCTTTTCGCGAAGCTTTCGCGAAGAGACGGTGAGGGATCCCGCGCTATTCAAAAACTCGAACGATGCCCAAACAGTTCACCGAGAGTGACTTGGATGCAGAAAGTCAACCGTTTTCCTGCCGAACCTTCAGACCACTGGGATAGGAGAGAGCCCATGGTCCGAAAATGGACACAGGTCAATCCTCAACAGAGAGTCTGTCAACGGCTAGGCCGCACGATGGTAATATCTGAGCAGCCCGCCCAACCGTTCTCGGCACTCGACCGCCTGGCCGGTTTCACTGGCGGCACCATCAGATTCGATCAATCGGTTGCCTAGACCTTGGTGGTTTCGCTCCTCGTGATACTGGAAAAACATTCACAACCTCCAGGGCGGGCTGCGGACGGAAAAGATGGTGGTCTTGTCCGTGTAGTCGCCCTTACCGGAAACACGCCGCCGCGAAGAGACCGAGGGGCCAGACCCACCAAATCCCGACTCAATCGTGGGTGGGTCACGACACCAAAGTGGTTGGCGACGGCTAACCGGAGGCTGGCGGCGTTTCCCTCCACTCCCAGAAATCCTCGAAACGGCCGGAATCGTGGGGGCGGCTGGTGCCGGCTCCCGTTGTTCGCTAAAATAGGAGGTTTGAAGCGCACTGCGGCTGGCGGCATTGGTCGCCAAAATTGAATGGCGAATCGACCTTGAACGGCGAAAGAGGTTTACTGAATTGACTGGAAAGTTTTTGGCGATAGCACTGAGCCTTTTGATAGCACTGAGCCTTCTCTTGACCGGTGGCGCTCAATCATCGAGGGACCTACCATTCGAGGTGGAGCCCATTGCCTCGTTCGACGAGCCCTGGGCCCTGGCTTTTCTGCCGGATGGCCGCATGCTGGTGACGGAGAAGAAGGGCAACCTCTTCATCGTCACCCAGGAGGGTGAGAAGTCCCGTCCGATCGGGGGCGTGCCCGACGTAGCCTACGGCGGCCAGGGCGGGCTGGGCGACGTCGCCCTGCACCCGAATTTCTCAGAGAATCAGTTGATCTACCTCAGCTACGCCGAGTCCGGCGAGGGCGGTACCCGGGGCGCCGCCGTCATCCGGGCGCGCCTGGCCGAGGCCAATGGCCGCGGCCGGCTCACCGACATGGAAGTCGTCTGGCGCCAGTATCCCAAGGTCGTCGGCTACGGACATTACGGCCATCGGCTGTTGTTCGACGATAAGGGCTACCTGTGGATCTCGTCCGGAGACCGCCAGAAATTCACGCCGGCCCAGGACATGCAGTCGAACCTGGGCAAGGTTGTGCGCCTGCGCGACGATGGTTCGGTTCCCGACGACAATCCGTTCGTCGACCACTTCGGCAGCAACCCGCTGGTCGACGACGAAGGCGTCTATGGGCAGATCTGGTCGCTGGGCCACCGCAACGTGCTCGGGATGGCATTCGATCTCGACGGCCAGCTGTGGGAAGTCGAAATGGGGCCCAGGGGCGGAGACGAACTGAACCGGGTCGTGCGGGGAGCCAATTACGGCTATCCGATCGTCTCCAACGGCGACCACTACGACGGGCGTGAGATCCCCGACCACGACACACGTCCGGAATTCAACGAACCGGCCGTCTGGTGGACGCCCGTCGTCTCTCCGGGTGACCTCATGATTTATCGTGGGGACCTGTTCTCCGACTGGCGCGGCGATGCCTTCGTCGCAGGCCTCTCCTCGAGGGCGATCGTGCGGGTCCGGCTCGACGGCGACGATGCCCGCGAGGTCGAGCGTTACGACATGCGCGCGCGGATTCGGAGTGTCCGCGAGGGGCCGGACGGCGCCATCTGGGTCCTGGAAGACGAAAGGGGCGACAGCACCGGACGCCTGCTCAGGCTGGCACCGAAGGATTGAGACGTTTCGACTGACGGAGTTCTTCGGCCGTCGAGTCGCGCCGCGACATCCCAGGTTCGGGTCTGACGTCTCTCTTTTAGGTCAGGGAATCGCGGGGTAGGCCAAGTGAAGGCCGGCGCACTGCGATCGGCGTCCAGGGACTTGTCGGTCGTCCCCATGCGCCCGAGCGGCCCACTGTGAAGTGCCTCATGAAAACGTCGCGCTGCCTGATCCTGGCATTCGTGGTGGTGCTCGGGAGTTCAGTCCCGAGCTGTGCCACCGGTCCGTCCTTCCAGGACTACGTGGAGAAGCTGCGCGATAGCGCCGGGGAGAACGCGGAGCAATGTGGGGTGGTCGCGCTCGGCGAGCCTCGCGGGGCCGCCTTCTCTTGCGGTCGAGCAGCCCTGGACGAAGGCAGGCCTTTCTGGCTGATCGTTCAGGTCATGGGGATCGACTCAGAGATCTTTCTGGGCCTGGCAGTCGATCAACGGGGACGTGCCTGGGCC
>JBFGHF010000446.1:0-4248 GCA_041578355.1 Acidobacteriota bacterium | reverse complement strand
TCTCAAAGGGAGAAGCAGGAGTTGCAGAGGCTCACCCAAGCGGCGGACATCGAGAGGTTCGTAGACGATTTCTGGAGGCGCCGCGACCCGGATCCTTCCACCGAACGGAATGAATTCAAAGAGGAGCACTATCGGCGGCTGGACTACGCCAACAAGCACTTCCGATACGGCGGCAGGCACGGTTGGAAGACGGAACGCGGGCGCATCTACATCATCCACGGAGAGCCCGACGAGCGGCGCTCCTTCGCCCCCGTCAGCCTGAGGCGGGCGAAACTGGGAAGCGGCGCCGTGGGCCTGGCCACCCAGGTCCACGAAGTCACCGTAGACGTGCCCGAAGCGGAGCTTTGGAGCTACGCCTACCTGCCCGAGACCAAGTACACGCGCGGCCCGGTTGACGTCTACTTCATGCGCGTCTCGGCGGCGGATGTCCTCGATCTCTATCGCAGCAATGTGCGGGACAACCCCGCGATCATCCAGAGGGAGGGGTTCTACGCCAGCGGCCTCTATTTCGGCAGCCGCAACGCAGCCGAAGATTTCCGCGTGGTTTACGCGGGCCGGCCCATGTTCAACAGCACGCGGGATTTTTTCATGGTTTTCGAAACCGATCCCGGCAGCTTCGATCTCTTCGAAACCGCCGAGGTGAGCGCCGACCTGATGCGCTCACCGGGCGACGTGCTGGAGGACCAGGAAGCGCGCCGAGCCCAGCTCAGGGCCGACGTCGAATCGGCTGTGTTTTTCGGTCAGATCCCGGCTTCGGCGACCCACTGGTTCCTCTTTTCCGACACGGGCTACACTTATATGCCACTGGCGGTTCACCTGCCGGGAGGCTCGCTGATCGACCTGGAGGAGGTCTGGCTCCTGATCGAGATCAGCCGGGAGGGGCGACGCGTCGCTCATTTGCTCGACCGATTGGAACCCGGAAGCCTCGATCCATTCACTCTCCGCTACGAGGGAGTCACCTACCCGACGCGTTTGGCGGTGAGACCCGGACCCCATCAACTCGACATCTACATCGTGGACCGCAAAAATGGGCGTTACCGTCACCTGCAGAAACAAATCGAGGTGCCCGGATTTGAAGACCGCTTCCAGATCTCCCAACCCATCCTCTGCCGTTCCGCCAGTCCCTTGAAACAGACCCGAGAAAGTCTTGTGGGGCATGAGCGAACCTGGCTGACTTTCAGTCAGTTCAATCCCCTCGTCGTGGACGAGTTCCTCCTGCTCCCGGCCGCTGATCCCGTTTTCCGCCGCAAGGACCAGCTGACCGTCTTCCTGGAGATCTATCAGCCGACTCTGGATTCGAATCGGCAGCCCAAGGTCGACTTGGATCTCCAAATCGCCACACCCAGAGGACCGCTGGCGGGCCTGGAGGCGGAGACACTCGAATACCTGACAGAAGGCGACCTCACCAAGATCAGTTACGCCGTGACCTTTCCGCTGGCCCGGCTGGGCGCGGGCAAGTACACCGTCCAAGTCCAGGCCGACGATCGAATCGGGGGACAGAGCCACCGCCGGGAAGCGGAGTTCCGGATTCGCTGAGGCAAGAGCCCAGCATCTGGTATCTCAGCGGTTCTGCGTCCTTTTCGGAGCGATTTCCCAGAACCTTTTGGGTTAGACTCGCATCCCAAGAGGTGTGAATGTGAAGTCCCTGGCACTCTGGCTCGCTCTGATGACGCTCCCCGCTCCCGCGGCGACAGCGGAATCTCCCGTCCCCGAGGAGATCATCGAACGCTTTGCCCAAAGCGAAAGCGAGTTTCGCGACGTCTGGCAGCAATACACTTATCGACAGCACATCCTCTTCCAGGTGCTTGGCCCCGGGGGTGTGGTTCGCGAACAACGTCAGGTCGTGCTCGACGTCTTCTTCACCCGGGACGGCAAAAGAGGCACCCGCACCGTGAGTGATCGGGGGCGCTTGAAGTCCGTCGGAGTGACCGAAGAGGACATGTCCGACGCCACCTCGCTACAGCCCTTCGTGCTGACCTCCGAGGAGATCCCCGAATATCGGATCACCTACCGGGGTGCCGAGCGCGTGGACGAATTGGACACCTATGTGTTCGATGTGGAGCCGCGGCGGCAGGAGAAGGGAAAGCGCTATTTCAAGGGACGCATCTGGGTCGACGACCAGGACTATCAAGTGGTCATGACCCGGGGCAAGGCGGTTCCCGACTACCGCAACAACAAGTTTCCCCAGTTCGAAACGGTCCGCGAGCAGATCGACGGCTTCTGGTTTCCGACCTGGACGGAAGCCGACGACTTCCTCCATTTTGGCCGGGGCAACAGCGTCCACATCCGTCAGCTCATCACCTATTCAAACTTCCAGCGCTTCGAAGTCGACACCTCGATCCGCTACGAGCCGGTGGACCAGTGATTTGCTTCGGCAGCCCGAGGCGGCACCGCTGAGGCCGATCAGCAGCACCTGCAAGGGCGTCCTCCAGGCTCTACAACCGCGCCGGTCGGCAAGGCCCCGGCAAGAGCCGAAAGGCCGGCTTCCGGGCGGGTCGACTTGCGAGGCTTGCGCCTGCGCCGGGCTTGATGCCAAGATCACGGCATGTCGAAACTTCGCCTGATCTTGGGGCTTCTCCTGGCCGTGGCCCTACCCCTTGCCATCGCGCAGCCCAAGCCCAAACAGTTGCTCGCCGTCGGCATGTCGGCAGGCTTCACCCACGACTCTGTCTCAGACGCCCTGGCGACCCTGCACCGACTGGGGAAGGACAGTGGGCTTTGGAACACGACGATCCGCAGCGACGTTCAACTGATCACCAAGAAGAAGCTGCGCGGAAACGCCAAGAACCTGGACTATTTCGACGCAGTCTTCTTCATGACCACCGGGGAGCTGCCTCTCGACAGCGAGCAAAAAGAGGCCTTCCTGTCCTTCGTCCGGGACGATGGCAAGGGATTTCTCGGCGCCCACAACGCCACCGACACCTTCTACGAGTGGGCCGAATACGGGGAGATGATCGGCGGCTACTTCGACGGCCACCCCTGGAACCAGTTCAAGGCCACCGTGGTTCTCGAAGACCGGGACTTCGCCGCCACCCGACACTTTCCGCCCCGCTTCGTCATTCACGACGAGATCTATCAGTTCAAGAACTTTTCCAGCGACCGGGTGCGCCTCTTAATGAGCCTCGACACCACCCAGGTCGACATGGCCGCCAAGGGCGTCAAACAGGCCGAGATCCCGATAGCCTGGACACGTCAGTACGGCGCCGGGCGCGTCTTCTACTGCAGCCTCGGTCACCGCAGCGAAGTCTGGGAGAATCCGGTCATCCAAACCATGTGGGTCGAGGCGGTCAAGTGGGCGATGGGGGATTGACGTCTTGCGTCCTTCGTCTTAAGTCCTTCGTCTTCCGTCCTCCGTCTTGCGTCCTCCGTCTTCCGTCCTCCGGGTTTCAATCTCGATACTTGTGCGAGTGCGGTTTTGCCGCCTCGCCTGAGGAAGGAAAACGTCGGAAGGCGTCTCAGACCCACAGACCCACCGACCCACCGACCCACCGACCCACCGACCCACCCTCCTTCGCTCCGAGGACGGAGCTACGGAGGGCAGGCAGACCCACAGACCTACATCCTAACCAGTTCCCCGGCGTGACGTTGGATCTTGGCGACCGCTTCGGCGATCTGGTCCATGTCGCCGGGAGGGCCCAGCAGTTGGGTCTGTCCCATCCATACCGCTTCCTGGCAAAGACGGTCGTTTTCGGGACATTGGTTGCGCCGCTCGATCCAACGCTCGATCTCGGTCTTGCCGTAGATCTTTTGAAATCCGGGGGAGCGTAGTGTCTCCGCGAGAAACGGCTCGCGGTTGAGGGGACCGTATCCGCCGGAACAGGGGATTCCCTCGGCCCGCATCGCCTTGAGAAAGCGGTTTCGCTCGAGTCCGGCGAAGTGCTGGGGATCGTAACGCATCATGAAGATGTGATAGGCGTTGCGGGTGCAGCCGTCGTATTCAAGGGCAGGCTCGATGCCGGGTATTTCGGCAAGGTGCGACTTGAGGCGCCCGGCGTTGGACTCCCGGCGTGCGGCTTGTGCTTCGAGCCTGCTGAGTTGTTCGAGCAGCAGGGTTCCCTGAAACTCGGTGAGCCGCCGGTTGTCGCCGTTGCGCTCGTACTGAAAGCCGGAGGTTGCGTTGGGAACCAACAGCCCGTCCTCACCGACCTTGTAGGGTCTTCCGGCATTCTGGAAGCTGGCGCAGGCCGTCATCAGCTCGCTGTCGTCCCCGGCGATGGCGCCGCCCTCTCCAGAGTTGAGGTTCTTGGA
>JBFGHF010000445.1:0-4250 GCA_041578355.1 Acidobacteriota bacterium | reverse complement strand
GGCTTGGGCCCTGGGACTCGGGGCCCGGAGCCGACACATCGCGCTTTGGCGGCCGGGGGCTTCCCACTTCCTCGTGCCGAAAGTCCGGCGGACTCGGTCCTCGCTGCGCTCGCCTTGTCACACCACCCCGACACCGATCTTAATCTGTCGTAGCCTACTTCAGGTATTTATCGAACCACCCGATGAACCTCTCGTAGCGGTCCTTCTGATAGGTCGGCTTGCGAATGCCGTGGCTCTGACCCGGGTAGATGATCAGGGTGGTTTCGACACCCAGGCGGCGCAGGCTCTGGTAGAGCTGCTCGGACTGGCTCAGAGGGACGTTCCAATCCAATTCCCCGCACAGCACCAGGGTCGGAGTGACCACCTGATCGATGTAACTGATGGGGGACATGCGAAGGTAGAGATCGCGGTTTTCCCAGGGCAGTCCCAACTCCCTCTCCCATTCGCTCTGGTAGTGGTCGGTGCCGTAGCAGGACAGGTAGTCGACTTCGCTGGCCCCCGAAATGGCGGCCTTGAAACGGCC
The DNA here is from genome assembly GCA_041578355.1 of Acidobacteriota bacterium. Classification (GTDB taxonomy): domain Bacteria; phylum Acidobacteriota; class UBA6911; order RPQK01; family JANQFM01; genus JBFGHF01. The sequence goes on along the minus strand of JBFGHF010000445.1, from coordinate 3,727 downwards.
GGTCTTGGTGATCACATAATTGGTCAGGATGCCGCCGTAGCTCCACCCCCCCACTCCCAGGTTGTCGGGGTCGGCGTATCCCTTCTCTATGACGTGGTCCACCGCCGCCATCACGTCGACATAGTCTTTGTTGCCCCAATCGGCCCAGATGGCGTGGCTGAAGTCTTCCCCATATCCGGAGGACCCCCGCGGATTGGCCGAGACGACCAGGTAGCCGGCTCCGGCGAAAACCTGCCAGATCGTGTTGAAGCCCGTGTCGTACTGGGCGACCGGGCCGCCGTGGATCCAGAGGATCGTCGGGTAGCGGCGGTCGGCTGAAAACCCCGGCGGCTTGGTGGCGAATCCTTCGATCTCGACGCCCTTGGCGCTCTGGAAGTGGAGATTCTCGACCTCGCCCAAACGGACCTCGTGGAGAAGCTTCTGGTTGTGCGAGGTCAAGGGCCGGAGGCGCCCCTCCCCGTCGTGGGCGAAGAGCCGGGCCGGAAAAGTCGGCTCGGAGAGTTGCAAAACCAGACTGTCGCCTTGAGCGTGAAAATCTTCCAGGCTGCGGTCCCCCGCGACGACGCGTTCGATCTCGGAATCCGAGCCGTCCGCCGAAACTCGGGCCAAATGGACGTTGCCGCTGTCCTCGAGAAGGAAATAGACGTGCCGGCCGTCGCCGCTGAAGGCCGGCGAGGAGACGTTTCGGTCGAGGTCCTCGGTCAGCCAACGAGCCGCGCCTCCGTCCCCCTCCACATCGATCACCGCCAGGTGATCGACCGCGTACCACACCATTTCCGGATTGTCGTGGGAAACGTAGGTGATCTGCCTCCCGTCGGGGCTCCAGGCGGGTCTCCGGTCGGGGCCGGGGTTGGTGGTGAGCTGGCGCGCTTCCCCTCCCTGCGCCGAGACCAGGAAGATGTCGCTGTTGTCGTTGGAATCGGGCTCGGGGGTGCGGTTGCTGACAAAAGCGATGTTCTTTCCATCGGGCGACCAGCGGGGCTGGGAGTCGTCGTAAGGGCCGTCGGTGATCTGCTTGGCTTCGCCACCCTCGACCGCCACCGTGTAGAGATGGTTGCGGCGGTCGGTCAAGTAGCCCTCGCCGTCGCGCTTGAATTGAAGTCGGGTGATGACCAGCGGCGGCTTGGTCTTCTTCTTTTCCTCGCTCTGGTCTTCCGGCTCGTCGGGATCGGGGTCCTTCGAAACCGTGACCAGGTGCTTCGAATCGGGGGACCATTCAAAGCCGCCGGCGCCGCTCTTGAGACGACTGAGCTGGAAGGGCTCGCCGCCCCTTCGGTCGAGCAGCCAGATCTGGCTCTTGTCGTCTTTTCGCGAGGAGAGAAAGGCCAGATAACGCCCGTCCGGGCTCCAGCGGGGATGGCTGTCCGATTTGGGATCGCTGGTGAGACGGATGGGGTCCCCGCCTGCGAAAGGCACCATGTAGATGTCGGAGCGGGCGGTGTCTTCCTTCAGATCCAGTTCCCTCAAGACGTAGGCCACCCATTCGCCGTCGGGCGAGAGCTGGGGGTCCGAGACTTCTTTGAGAGCCAACGCGTCGTCGACGGTGAAGTTGCGGGGTTCCTGGGCGACGAGATTGGCCCACAACAGCAGGGGCAAAAAGATGGACAGCCGTTTCATTGGGTTCGACTCCTTCCCATAGTCCGCGATGGATGAGCGGTGCGCTTGGTGCGCACTGCGCAGTATCGCAGACCCCGAGCCGCCCTTCCAGACGGTGGCTGGGAAGGAGAGTCACCACGGTATACCAGGCCTGCCTTATCGTCTCCGTTGTGGCCGCTTGGCGGTTTGCGACGGGTCGGGGTGATTCGCCGGAGATGAGCGCGATTGGCCGGCTGCCCGTTCCGTTGCCAAGTCGCCTTGAAGGAACGGCCCCGACCGTTTCACTATGGAAAAAATTGGAGTGGAAAGGCTGGAGTCAGTCGGTCGGGCCGCTGCCGTTTTCGCCGCCGAAGATCTCCTCGAGGAGACGCCGCCAAGCTTGTTTCTCGTGGACCGGGTCGAGGAGGGGGCGAAGGGCCGCCGTCGCCTCTTTGAGACGGTCGTAGAATTGCTTCTCATTCTCCAAACGCCCGATCAATGAAGCCAGGGCCTCGGTATCACCGAATGGGAAAAGGCCGGGATAGTCTTCGCCCAGGGTTCCGATGAGTCCCGGAATGGCGCTCGCCACCACGGGCACTCCCGCAACCAAGGCTTCTGAAAGAACGTTGGAGCTGCCCTCCATTCTGGAGGTGATTGCCAGAAGATGACTGGCCGACAACCGGTTGAGAGCTTCCCGATGAGAAAGGGCCCCCAGCCAGTGGTAGCGGGGGTTGGAGGAAGACTCCTGGTGGGCGCGCCGCTCCATCTCCTCGCTCAGGGCCTGACCGATGTGCAGCACTTCGACCCTCGACGAACTGTCCAGCCGGCGGGCCGCCTCTGCCACTCGGAACGGATCTTTCTCGGGCCGCAGGTGGCCGATCACGATGACTCGAAAATGACCCGCGGGCGGAGATGCCGTCTTCTTCCAAGGCCGGGCGGACTGGTAGATCACGCGCGCCTTGCAGCGGAATTGCCGGGGAATCGCTTCCAAAGCGTTGGGCTGAAGCGCCACCAGGCGAGTGGCCCGCAGCAGAGAGTCGAGGGCCTCGGGGGACTTGTCGAGGTCGCCGTAGATGTCGGTGCCGGAAAGGCACACCACTACGGGATTGGAAGGCTGGGCCATGGCGAAGGCCGCCACCGCGTGGTGACTCTTGACCGCGTGAACGGCGACGAGACAGTCGGCGGCCTGCCCCTCGTAGCTCCGGCCGATGCTGACTCGATGCCCCAGGGATTCTAGAATCCCGGCCCATCTTTGGACCGTCACCAGGTTGCCGTCCACCCGCCCCGACGGCGTGGGTGTCACCAGGAGAATCCGCTTGGGCATGGGGACAGTCTGCTACGGGTGGAGTCGAAGCGCAAACCGCAGCAAAGCTGCCTTCTCAGGAAATGAAGCGCCACGCCTGGAACGCCCGCATCTTGCCGGCATCCGCAGCATCGAGCCTTGAATTGCGGCCTGGAAGGCGGCGTTCCCGGCGCTTCCTTCGACCTCGACCCAACCACAAATCCCCGCTACAGGGCGCAAGTCCGAAAACCCGCGAAGACGTCACGGCGATCGGGCGTGAAAAAATTCCGGTAGGTGGCGGCGGCCAAACGGGATCGCGTCGCCCAGCTGCCGCCCCGCAGGACTTTCCGGGTCCCGAACCAGGGTTCGGAATAGTCCTTGTAGGGATCGGGGCTGAATCCCGGATAGGGCAGGAAATCACTCGACGTCCACTCCCAGACGTTGCCCATCATTTGCTGAAGTCCGCTGGAGGTGGCTCCCGCCGGAAGGGCGCCGACGGGGAGGCATCCGATGTGAAGCCAATCCAGACTGGCCCGGCCTTCCGGCGCTTCGCTTCCCCAGGGATAGGGAGGCTTTTCTTCAGATTCTCCGCAACGCCCGCCGGTGGCGGCGAACTCCCACTCCGCTTCGGTGGGAAGGCGCCGCCCTGCCCAGCGGCAGTATGCGGAAGCCTCGAACCAGCAGATGTGAACGACAGGCTCATCGGGCTTCAGGTCGGACCATTCATCGAAGAACTTGCGCCTCCAGCGCCCGTCTTCGCCGCGCTTCCAGTCGCGCGGACATTCTGCTTTGCGAGCATCCAGCCAGTCGCGGCCGGCGGAATCCCACCAGCGCCGGTCCTGGTAGCCGCCGTCCTCGACGAACTCGAGG
>JBFGHF010000444.1:0-4271 GCA_041578355.1 Acidobacteriota bacterium | reverse complement strand
GCACGACTCCGCCGGCCCGCGGGTTGGGACTCAAAGTGCAGCCTCTGGAAGGTTTCCCTCCGATCGATGAGAATACGACCTTTCCCGAGTTGCTTCGGCTGATCCAACAGCGACTCCAGGAGCTTTACCGCAGGACACCGAACCGGCGGCCCTGAAAGAGATCATGGAAAAGACGCTCCTCAGGCGAATCGAGCAATATAAGGACCGGTGGAGTTCCTTTGGGGACGACACCGGGATCATCGAACTCTCCGACCGGCTCTCGGCCCGTGAGTTGCAGGAGTTCGAGATCTTCTCCGAATACAAGGAAGGCTTCCTCGAGCAGATCAGCCCGGATGTTTCCCTGGCCCTCTGGGAAGCCGATTCCGTGCTCTTTGAAGAGGGCAGTTACATCGACTTGGCCTTCTACATCGTGGAAGGAGAAGTCGGCGTCTATCTCAAGAAGGGCGAGGGGGGCGCCGAGACGTTTGTCAGTCCCATCCTCGGCACCGACAGTGGAATCGAGTCGGCGGCCGACGAGGTGACCGGGAGCGAAGATACGATCTTCTATGAACGAACCCAGAGGCTGCAATCCTCCTCCACGCTGACATTCCTGGCCACGATGGACTTCGATTTGCCCTTGGGTGAGATGCGCACTCTCGGAGCGGGCGAGTTCTTCGGCGAAATCGGGTCGCTCAACGGGTGGCCCATGTCGGTAACCGCGAAAACACTCACCCAGTGCCGGCTTCTGCAGATCCGCCTTCCCGCACTGCGCCAGCTGAAAAGAAAATCGAAGGTCTTCAAGAAACGTGTCGACGACATCTACCGGGGGAGAACTCTGGGGAGGCAGCTCAAAGCGGCGCCTCTCTTTCGAGGATGTTCCGGCGAAACCCTTTCCGAACTGGCCAGTCGGGTCGACCTGGTTTCCTACGAGCCCGGAGAGTTGGTGGTCAGGGAGGGGGAGAAGGTCGATTCGCTCTACTTGGTCCGATCCGGCTTCATGAAGGTCTCGCAGCGGCGGGGCGAGGGCCAATCGGCTCTCTCCTATGTCCCCAAGGGGATGACTTTCGGCGAAGTGGAGTTGCTGTTGGAAGGGGTCGATCAATGGAAATTCTCGGTGTCCTCGGTGGGATACAGTGAACTGGTTCGCATCGATGCATCCTACTTGGACCGCTTGTTCGAGAGCAGTCCGGGGGTGAGAGACCAGCTCTGGGACAATGCCCTGGCCCGCATCAAGGAAACCGGCTACAGTCGACGTCACCCGGGACAGTCCGAGTTCATTCAGTTCTCATTGGACAAGGGCCTTGTCGAGGGGAACAGCATCCTGGTCATCGATCTGGCCAACTGCACCCGCTGCGACGACTGTGTCCGGGCCTGCGCCGACACTCACGGCGGGCTTCCTCGATTCGTGCGGGAAGGCGACAAGTACGGCAACTTGCTCATCGCCAAAGCCTGCTATCACTGTCAGGATCCGGTCTGCCTGATCGGCTGTCCCACCGGGGCCATAAGGCGCAGCAACGTCGGACACGTCGTCGAGATCAAAGAGGAGATCTGCATCGGCTGCAGCAATTGCGCGACCCAGTGCCCTTACGACGCCATCGTCATGCACGACACCGGAACCGCTTGGGGACCCGACGCCCTTCCCAAGGCGCTGCGCGGTGAGCAACGGATGCTGGCCAGCAAGTGCGACCTCTGCTACACCTCCGACGCGGGTCCGGCCTGTGTCACCAGTTGTCCGCAGGGATGCGCGCACCGGGTGGGATCGGTTGACGAATTCCGGGTCCTGCTGGGGGTCGAAGATTGAGCAGCGTAAGCAGCCTCAGCACGGTTTTGCGTCGTGCCCAGCTGTGGCGGAGAATGTTCGTCTGGGGTCTGGCGATCTGCCTGGTTCTGGGTTTGATCAACGCCTGGACCTCCGAGCTCCATCCCCGCACCAATTGGGGAATGGGCTACGGCATCGCGGCCGCCTTGCTGCTGCTGGTGGCGCTCCTCTACGCCGCCCGCCGGCGCGCCCCTCGCAGAGGGCCCTTCGCCGTCCATGCCTGGCTGCAAATCCACATCTACGGGGGACTTCTCTATCTGATGCTGGTCTTGCTCCACACCGGCTTCGGGTGGCCGCAAGGAACTCTCGCCTGGGGACTCTGGCTGACCAGCCTCTGGATCGTCTTGAGCGGTCTTGCCGGAACCATGATCCAAACTTGGATTCCCAGCCTGCTCACCTCCAGCCTCTCCACTGAGGCCCATTACGACCGCATTGAGGGGTTGGTGGACGAGTTGCGGAACCGGGCCCGGAAAACGGCGCACCTGGCAGGCTCGAGCGTGGAGGAGTTCCATGACGAACACGTGGCCCCGCTGATGACCGGCCCCCAACCCCGCTGGATCTACTTCTTCGACATCCGAGGCGGAATCCACTCGCGCACCAGACACTTCTCCCACCTGCGCGACATTTTGGGCGGATCGGACAAGCAACACCTCGAAGAAATCCGCAGGTTGGCGGTCACCAAACTGGAATTGGACGTCCATTACACTCTGCAACGCGCGCTTCGCTGGTGGCTCTACGGCCACGTGCCCGTTTCGTTGGTCCTGGCCGTATTGGTCGGCTTTCACATCTTCTCGATCCTCTATTACTAGAAACGGCACATGGACGACCACGGCACCAAAACCAGCGAACCCCGCGCCTCAACGGGCGAGAAAGCGGCCACCGGTGCGGCGAAAGGCTTCTTTGGCAAGATCGGTTTGCCCGTCTCCAAATCGTATCTCCACCCCATCGACCGGAACTTCCTGCTGCGTTGGGGCGGATTCACCGCCCTGGCGGTGGGTGCGCTGCTGCTCGTCAATCTGGTCTTTCTGAGGGGAAGCCTTGTCTCCAACGGACCGCTCTCCTCCAGCCACGCAGGCTTCGAGGGGGACTGCGAAAACTGCCACACCTTTCTCGATTCGGCGACCGACGAGAAGTGCTCCGTCTGCCATGAAAGATTCGGGGCGGCGGTCGACACCCACAGCTTCGACGCCCACTACATCTACCGCTCGGCCGATTTCACCAGGGCCTACCGCCGCGACGGTGAGATGACCTGTTCGGGCTGCCACCTGGAACACCGCGGACGGGAGGCGGCCATCACCCGGATCGACGACTCCCGCTGCGTGGTTTGTCACGACTACGGGTCAATCCAGGGACACCCCCAATTCCAGTTCGCGGCAGAGTCGATCCCCGACGACGACAGCTTGCATTTCGCACACATCCGCCACGTCCGGCGCATCCAGGAAGAGGACAAGGTCGACGACCAGGAGCAGACTTGTTTTCAATGCCACGTCCTCACGGCGGATGGCCGAAACTTCGAGCCCATCGATTTCGAGCGCAGCTGCAACCGCTGCCATCTGGGCGCCAGCCCCCAAATCCGCTCCGCCAACTTCCCCGTCTCGCAAGGGCCGATTCCGGCCGACGGAGACGATCTCAACCTGGGCGTCGAGAGTTGGGAAACGGTGCGCGATCGGCAAGGCCCCGGCGACCAGTGGGCCCTCTTCGCCAATCCCGCCGAGTTCCGGGTACGCGGCAACAGAGTAATGAAGACGCGTCTGCGTCACCGCGATCCCTGGGTTCTGCACAACCTGCGTCGCCTGCGCCGCGCTCTCTATCCCGGGGCGGGACTCGCCGACCTGCTCGATGCCTCCTCCGACGTCACCCCGGGGGATTCCGAGGTCCTCTACCGGGAAGCGGTCGCCACCCTGCAGGATTATTCGGAAGGTCTGCGCAGCCGCGCCGATTCCGAAATGGCGAAGCAACTCGAGCAGATCGACGGTTTGCTCGAAGCTCTCCAGCAGAAGCTGCGCAGCGAGCCTCCTCCCTTGGACGACACCCCTTTTCTTCTCCCGGCCGCTCCCGATGCCGAGTTGACACCCGCCCAGCTCGAGGAGATCGACCAATTGGTTGCCGACCTGACCGAACAATGCCGCATCTGCCACAAGGTCGAAAAAGCCACCATCGCCCGCGTGAGCAAAGACCAGCGGGTGCTCCGCCGGGCCGAGTTCAACCACAGCGCCCACGTGATCCAACGGCGCTGTCTCGATTGCCACGGCGTCATTCCCTTCGACGATCACCCGGACGAACCTCCCCCCGCCGACGCCCCCTTCGACTCGGCTTCGGTCCAGAACCTGCCCACCGTCGAAGTCTGCCGCGAATGCCACCAGCCCCAACAGAGCTCGGAACGCTGCTCGACCTGCCACAAGTTTCACCCGGGATCGGTGGCGAGGACTCTGCTCCCCTATTCGGGGGGATAGGGGGCTTGGGGCTTGGGGCT
>JBFGHF010000443.1:0-4272 GCA_041578355.1 Acidobacteriota bacterium | reverse complement strand
GGTACTCACCCAGTTGTTCGGCGAGGGCAACCATGCGATGAGCCAACTCCTTGACCTGGGGAAGAAGCCGCCGGGCCTCTTCCAGCGTGAAGTACCTTTTCTTCATGGAACCTCGATTATATAGTAGATCCATCTGGAACCGGAACCGAGAACCCCGGAGCCCGAGGCCCGGAGGCTGGAGCCAAATTCCCAGTGAAGTGTTTTTCGTGCTCTCAACGCAAAGGAAAGCGTTATTGCCCCGCTGAGCGGTCCCAGATTTGCCCTCGCTGTTGCGGTGAAAAGCGCGTCGTCGAAATCCCCTGCCCCGAAGACTGTCCCCATCTGGCCAGCGGACAATCGTACCAGTCGCTCAAGAGCTTCACGGCCATGCTGGCTCGCACCGAGGATCCCATCGTGCGACGCAAACTGGCCGAAACGCTTCTCCAGTATGGCGGCTTCATAGACATTCTCGAATCCGAGATCGTGCGCTACGCTTCGGATTTGCGCGTGCTGGGAGACCAGGAAATACTCGAGGCGATCACGACGCTCAAAAAGACCTACCAGACCGAGGCGAAAGGCATCATCTTCGAGCACAAATCTTCCAATCCTCTGGTGCAAGCACTTGTGCAAGATCTTGTCGCGCGGCTCAAAAAGGAGACCGAGGAGGCTTCCCGTCCGCTGCCCGCGACTGAGAACATCGTGGATTGTCTGGAGGTGATGGACGCAAACCTCCGTTTTCACGCCCAAGACGAGGAGCGGGAGAGTTACCTGCAGTTCATTCGACGAAGACACCCGACCAAGGGCGGAGGAGGATCCGAGGGCGGCCTGTTGATCCGGCCTTAGGCCGGAGCGCCCTGACCTCCGCTGAACTGGCTGCCTTGCCGTCCCCTCGAACAAGTGCTCGGCGATGACAGCCCTTTAGCGAGGAGCAACCAGAATGAAACCTTCCTGGAGACTCGGCTGTTGGCTGTTGCTCGGAGCAGGACTGCTCTCCTGTTCCGAGCCGGACTCTGAGGCAGCCGATCTGATTTTGCACAACGGCGCCGTCTGGACGGTCGACGATGAGAACCCCCGAGCGCAGGCCGTGGCCGTTCGGGACGGCCGAATCAGCGCCGTCGGTTCCGATGAAGAAGTGTTGACGCATCGCGGTCCGAAAACGGAGGTCATCGATCTCCAGGGACGCTTCGCCCTTCCCGGCTTCAACGACAACCACGTCCACTTCGCCTCGGCCGGCCGCTTCCTCGAATTCAACATCATGACCACCTCGACCCAACAGGAGTTCGTCCGCCGCGTCGAGGAGGTGGTCGAAGATTTGGAGCCCGGGGAATGGATCGTGGGCGGTTTTTGGGGAGCCTACGACCAATGGGCTGCCGGCAGCGGAGGCGGGGTCGGCAAAGAGTCGTTTCGGCCCGACATGAGCGCCGTCGAGGAATTGACGAGTCGTCACCCCATGTTCATCCGCAAGTTCGACAACTCGGAGTTCGCCGCCAATCGCGTTGCGCTTCGAGCCGCGGGAGTCGACCCTGAGCGACCCCTCGCAGAGGGAATCGTCTTCGAGCTTGACGGGTCTGGCCAGGCCACCGGCGTGATGCGCGGTCCCGGGGTCAGGGAGCTTTTTTCGGACGAGGTCGTGCCCTTCGAGTTGTCCCGCGCCCGCAGGGTCCGGCAGAGCTTGCGGGCGCTGGAGGAGATTCGAAAGCACGGCGTCACCAGCGTCAGCGACATGTCGGACGACGAGCAGCTTTCCATCTATCGTCAACTGCAGGAGTCGGGCGAATTGACGGTGAGAGTGCACTTTCGGCCTCACCTCGAAACATGGGAGACGCTTGCTAGTCAGGGGATCAAAGTGGGCGGGGGCGATGATTGGATTCAACTGGGAGCGGTCAAAGGCCACATCGACGGCATCATGGGCACCAGTTCTGCCCGCTTCTTCGAGCCTTACGACCATCAGCCCGACAACCGCGGGCGCTGGCGCCGACTGATGGTCGACGAGAACGGCCAGTTTGTCGAGGGCAAGTTCCTGGGCTACATGAAGGGGGCGGACGCCGCCGGGATTCAGCTCAGCGTCCACGCCATCGGCGACGAGGCCAACCATCTGCTGCTCAACTATCTCGAGGAACTGAAGAAAGCCAACGGCGAGCGGGACCGGCGCTTCCGTCTGGTCCACGCTCAAGTCATCGCGGACCCCGATTTTCAACGCCTGGGGGAACTGGGCGTGGTGGCCGAGGTCCAGCCCTATCATCTGAGCGACGACATGCGTTGGATGGAAGAGCGCATCGGGACCGAGCGCTGCCGCGGCGCCTACGCCTTCCGACGGATTCTCGAGAGCGGAGCGGTTCTCAGCTTCGGCACCGATTGGCCGGGCACCTCCGCTTCCAATTATCCGATCAATCCGATGCTCGGCCTCTACGCCGCCGTCACCCGCCAAACCACCAGCGGTGAACCGGCGGAAGGCTGGTTCCCCGACGAGCGAATTAGCATCGAGGACGCCATCCGCGCCTATACTCTCAACACGGCCCACGCCAACTTCATGGAGGATCGCCTGGGTTCGCTCGAGGTCGGAAAGCTCGCCGATCTGACCGTTCTTTCGGCCAACATTCTCGAGATCCCCCCCAAGAAGCTGCTCGACACCAAGACTCTTTATACGATCGTCGGGGGAAAGATCGTTTATCGTAGCCCGGAAACTCGCGTTCCGTTGGCGGGGAGTGGTTCATGAATCTGTTCTTGGCCGAGGCCGCGGGAACCGCCATCCTGATCCTGTTGGGTGACGGCGTGGTGGCCAATGTCTTACTGAAGAAAAGCAAGGGCGAGGGAGAGGGATGGATCGTCATCGCCACCGGCTGGGGACTGGCGGTGGCCATGGCCGTCTACGCCGTGGGTCGGGTCAGCGGCGCCCACATCAATCCCGCCGTGACCCTGGGGCTGGCCTCGATCGGAGCTTTCCCCTGGGCGGATGTCCCCCTCTACTTGGCGGCCCAGATGGTGGGCGCCTTTCTGGGCGCCGTGCTCGTCTGGCTGACCTATTTCCCGCACTGGAGTGAAACCCCGGACAGCGACACCAAGCTGGCGGTCTTCTGCACGGCGCCGGCCATTTACCGACCCGTCTCCAACTTCGTGACCGAACTCGTGGGCACGGCGGTCTTGCTTTTCGGAATCCTGGCCATCGCCGACAATGCCCAGATGCTGGCGACTCCCGACCAGCTCGATTTGTCCACCGTGTTCAGCAGCGGCTTGCAACCACTGCTCGTGGGATTCCTGGTCTGGTCGATCGGACTCTCCTTGGGCGGTGCGACGGGCTACGCCATCAACCCCGCCCGCGACCTGGCCCCGCGAATCGCACACTTCCTGCTTCCCATCCCCGGCAAGCGAGACTCCAATTGGCGCTACAGCTGGGTCCCGGTGTTGGGCCCGATCACCGGCGGCGTGATCGGAGCGGTCCTGTACAGCTGGATCGGGTTTTGAGCGCCTGAGTCGGTTGAATGTTGAGGGGGATGGTTTGCCCTGAAAGGGCTGCAGAACGTAGCCCGGGGTCAGCGAAGTCGCCACCTGGGGTGAAGAATTTGATGTGGACCATGGGGTCTTCGACTTCTTGTTGGGCGTAGAGCGGCGGCAGCCGCTTAGTAGCAGTTTTACGGTCAAGAGTTTCATGGAGGATCCGAGCCGACAGGAGGGCTTGGTGGCTGTCACTCCAGGCCGGTCAGGGCCAACGACAAGAGGAGCGCCCACTGTGTTCCCAGGTGGCTGTCGGTGGTATCGAAGACTTCCTGGGCGGGGGAGTGGGCGCCGCTGCCCTTGCCACCGCCGTCGATCGAAATGGCGGGGATGCCCAGGCTCATCGGCAGATTGGCGTCGGTGCTTCCGGCTACCAGCTGGGGATCGAGCCCCAGGAGTTTCGCGGTGCTCTGAGCCGCGGCCACGATGGGAGCGTCGGGCGGAAACCCTCCGGAGGGACGGATGCCGATGGTCTCCACTTCGAGGCTGAGTTTCTCGGGGTGGTCCCAGCGTTCGTTCTCCTCGGCCAGCGCGGCCTCCAAGGCCTGGCGGAAACGACTCACCAACCCCGCCAGCGCGGCTTGGTCCTCCGACCGCATGTCGACGCTCATGGCGGCACTGAAGGGAATGGAATTGACCGATGTTCCGCCTTCGATCTTCCCCACGTTGAAGGTCACTTTGGGATCGGCGGAAACTCGCAGCTCGGCGATCTTGGCGATGGCCCGTCCCAGGGCGTGGATGGGATTGGGAAGGCCGAAAGCCCAGAAGCTGTGACCTCCGGGTCCCCGATACGTAACCCGG
>JBFGHF010000442.1:0-4280 GCA_041578355.1 Acidobacteriota bacterium | reverse complement strand
GGGGCTTGGGGCTTGGGGCGTGGGGCTTGGGGCGTGGGGCCTGGGGCGTGAGGGTTTCCCAGAAACTCGTAATTCCTGTTTTGATAGGTATTTGCAGATGAGAAAGCGGTGGCAAGCCACCGCACTCCAAAGGGCTGATTTGGGCAACACGCGCGTGTGAGAACGCAGACAGACTCCCGTGACCACCGACGGCGTCCCCGAACCTACCGCCACCCTTCGAGAGCTTTCTCCCGATTTTCGCAGACCTCGAAAACCAGAATCAGGCGAGTCAGTTGGAGCAGTTTGCGGATCCGTTTGGAGACCCCGATCAGCCGCAAGCCGCCCTTGTTTTCGAGGAATCGGGAGTGGCCGTAAACCAGCTGGCCCAGCACCGAACTATCGATATAGGGGACGTGCTCGAAATCGACCACGACCCGTTTGTGGCCCGCCTCCAGAAGCTCTTCGAAAACCTGTTTGAGTTGGCTGTCCCCTTCGCCTGCAATCAACTCGCCGTGGGGTGAAACGACGTGCACACCCCCCTCGTTTTTCACATTGAAACGCACCAAGCGGAATCTTGACACGTCGCAAATTCGCGTGTCAACATGGCCGCCCATGACGGTGCTCGACCGGATCCTGCAGCGCGCCCGCCAGGACCCGCAGAGGCTGGTTTTCCCTGAGGGCTCGGATCCGCGAGTAATCGACGCGGCCAAGCGGATGCAGGACTCGGGAATCGCCCGCCCCGTTTTGCTGGGCTCACCCCAAGAAGTCGCCGAGGCGGCCCGCAGCGCCGGATTGTCGGCCGACGTGGAGGTCATGCTTCCGGGGGGAGAGCCCTCGCGCAAGCTCGCCGACCTCTACTACGAGCGGAGACGCTCCAAGGGGGTGACTTTCGATGAAGCGTTGGCGAGAGTCCAGGATCCTCTCTACTACGGCGCGTTGATGGTAGCCTGCGGCGAGGCCGACGGCTGCGTTGCCGGCGCCGTTTACACAACCGGCGAAACTGTGCGGGCGGGCCTGCAGTGCATCGGGTTGCGCGATGGCTTTTCCATCCTTTCCTCCTTCTTCCTGATGATCCTCGACGACCCCCGCTGGGGAGAGCAAGGGGCACTGCTCTATGCCGATTGCGGCGTCGTCCCGCTGCCCACCGCTTCCCAACTCGCCGACATCGCCCTGGCGACGGCCGAGAACACCAGACTCTATCTGGAAGCCGAACCCAGGGTGGCCCTGCTTTCGTTCTCCACCCGCGGCAGCGCCGACCACGCCTTGGCCGCCAAGGTCGCCGAGGCGGCCACAACCCTGAAGGCTCGAGCGCCCCAACTCTTGTCCGACGGCGAGTTGCAGGTGGATGCGGCGCTGGTCGAGACAGTGGCGGCCAGCAAGGCGCCCGACAGCCCCCTCCGGGGACGCGCCAACACACTCATTTTTCCCAGTTTGGATGCGGGCAATATCGCCTACAAGCTGACCGAGAGGCTTGCGGGCGCCCGCGCCATCGGACCGGTCCTGCAGGGTTTGCGTCGCCCCATCAACGACTTGAGTCGGGGCTGCACGGCAGAAGACATCATCAACGTTGCCGCGATCACCGGGCTGCAGGCCACCCAGAGTCGCGATCAAATCATCGGTTAAAAGCATGTCCCTCATTGAAGAAATCGTCGCCCGCCAGATCCTGGATTCGAGAGGCAATCCCACCGTCGAGGCCGACGTCTACACGGACGACGGGTTCCAGGGCCGCGCCGCAGTTCCCTCAGGTGCTTCCACGGGCGAGCATGAGGCTCTGGAACTGCGGGATAAGGACAAATCCCGTTATCTCGGCAAGGGCGTCCTGACAGCCGTCGAGAACATCGAGAGCCGAATCGCGCCCGAGCTGGCCGGCTTGTCTGTGTTGGATCAGATTCTGATCGATCAAACCATGATCGATCTGGACGGCACTCAGAACAAGGAGAAGTTGGGCGCAAACGCCATTTTGGCCGTCTCGCTGGCCTGCGCCCGGGCGGCTGCAGCATCGCTGGGTCAGCCACTTTATCAGTACCTGGGCGGGGTCGGCGCCTGCGAGTTGCCCCTTGCCATGATGAACATCCTCAACGGCGGTGCGCACGCCGACAACAGCGTCGACTTCCAGGAGTTCATGGTCTTGCCCGTCAATCAAGGCTCGTTTGGCGAGACGCTGCGCTGCGGCGTGGAGATCTTTCACACGCTCAAGAAAGTCCTCTCCGAGAAAGGCCACACCACGGCCGTCGGTGACGAAGGAGGTTTCGCCCCCAACCTGAAATCGAATCAGGAAGCCGTGGAAGTCGTGCTCACCGCCATCGAGCAAGCCGGTTTCCGCCCCGGAGAAGACATTCTGCTGGCTCTCGACGTGGCCGCCAGCGAGTTCTACGAGTCGGGGCGCTATCGATTCCGAAAGTCGGACGGTGAAGCCCGCGACCCGGAGGCGATGGTGAGGCTCTATTCGGATTGGGTGGAACGCTATCCGATCTTCTCGATCGAAGACGGTCTGGCAGAGGACGACTGGGATGGCTGGGCGCTCCTGACCCGGGAGTTGGGGGAACGCGTTCAGTTGGTGGGCGACGATCTTTTCGTCACCAATCCGGATCGCTTGCGGCGCGGGATCGAGGGGGAAATCGCAAACTCGATCCTCATCAAACTGAATCAGATCGGAACCTTGACCGAGACTCTGGAAACCATCCGCCTGGCTCGAAGCAGCGGCTACTCGACCGTCATCTCACACCGCTCGGGAGAAACCGAGGACACTTTCATCGCCGACCTCTCCGTCGCCACCAACGCAGGCCAGATCAAGACGGGCTCAGCGAGTAGAAGCGACCGCGTCGCTAAATACAATCAGCTGCTGCGGATCGAAAGCTCGTTGGGCAGCCAGGCCCGACTCTCGAAATTGCCGAAGCACTAATGGATTCCAAGGGAGCGGGAGGAATCAGCGTCGTCATCCCGTCTTTCAACGGCCTGGACCTGCTGCGGCAAAACCTCCCTTCGGTGCTGGCTGCCGCCTCCTACTACGAAAAGAGCAGGGGAACGGAGACCGAAGTCATCGTCGTCGACGACGGGAGCAGCGACCCCACGGTTGAGAAATTACCCGGCGAGTTTCCCACAGTGCGCCTGGTGGCGCGACGCACCAACGGAGGCTTCTCCAGAGCCTGCAATTCGGGCTTCGGCGACGCCCGCCTGCCTCTGGTAGCGCTACTCAACAACGACGTAGCCGTTGAAGAGGACTACTTGGTCCATGCCGAGGCACATTTCGAGGACGAGTTGGTATTTGCGGACACGGCCAAAGTGTTCGAATGGGATCCGCCGCTTTTCACGACTGGAGGACGCTGTGCGCGCTTCCGCAGGGGATTCTGGGCGGCCAGCTTCAACTACGACGTGGAGGGCGATCTGGCCGAGGAATGGATCGAGGCCCGGAAGTTGATTTCCTTTTACGCCATCGGCGGCTTCGCTTTCTACGACCGCTCCAAATTCCAGAAACTCGGGGGCTTCAACGAGCTGCTCTCTCCTTTTCATTGGGAGGATCTCGAGCTTTCCTATCGGGCTTGGAAGCGGGGCTTCGTGGTTCGCTACGAACCGCGCTGTCGGGCCTTCCATCAAATCAGCGCGACCATCGACGCCCATTACTCCCGCTCCAAAGTCACAGCGGTGGCCACTCGAAACCGTCTGATGGCTCACTGGATCCATCTCCACTCGATTTCGTTTTGGGCGAGCCACCTGCTCTGGCTTGCCCTGCTTTTGTCGACCCGCTTTCTGGTCTTGGATTGGAACTTCTACCGGGCCTTCGCGGCCGCTCTGAGCCGCCTTTCGCAGGTGCGGCGCTTCCGGCGGACTGAGAAGCGTGCGGCACGAATCAGCGACGCCGAGTTGGCCCGTATCATGGTCCGTTTTTCTCGCTCTGCGCCGCTCCGCGTTTACTACAATCGCGAAGAAGCGGAGCGCTTCCACCCCGAGACGGGCAAGATTCGTCGTGCGTTTTCAGACGAGAGGACATGAACCGGATTTCGGCGGTCATCATCACGCTCAACGAAGAGCGGAAGATCGAACGAGCCTTGAAAAGCCTTCAAGGGCTGGCAGACGAGATCGTGGTGATCGACTCGGGAAGTCGGGATGCCACCGAGCAGATTTGCCGCCGCTACACCGATCGCGTTCTGTTCCGTGAATGGACCGGTTATCGCGATCAGAAGCAGTTCGCCACCGATCAGGCCCGATACCCCTGGGTGCTGAGCTTGGATGCCGACGAAGCCTTGAGCCCAGAGCTTCGATCCGAACTGATCGACTGGAAAGCCGGGTCGCCGGGCCACCAG
>JBFGHF010000441.1:0-4284 GCA_041578355.1 Acidobacteriota bacterium | reverse complement strand
GCCACCCGTCGAGCCAAGGGATCGTCGAGCGGAGTGCGGTAGGCCGGCGTCCCGTTTCGAGCATCGACCAGGACGATCTTGCCGAAGCGCCTTCTGACCTCGTCGTCCGGGGGAGCTGTGACGACATGGAATCCTTGCTCTTCGATATGGGCCAGAATCTTGGTTTTCAAATCCTCGGCGGGCGTCTCCTTGACCAAACGGACGTCCAACTCGGCGATCGCCTGGTCGGGGATGATGGTGCGCACCTGGTCCTCTACCCAAGCGCTGCGCAGGCCCCGAATATTGAGCGAGGGAAAGTTGCGAGCTTCCTGCAGGTTGTTGCCCACCCGATCCACGTCTGCGATCCCGAACAGCTCCATCAAGGCTTGCTGATCGTCGGGAACCGACGCCATCTGCTTCACTTCGTCCTCGGGGAAGTGGATCCCGTCGTAGAAGCCGCGCACCAGCGTCCGGCCCTGCGCATCTTTCATCGTGGCCAGCAGCTGGGCCAGCTGCATCGCCGGATTGGGCGCCCAATTCCCGTAATGGCCGCTGTGAAGGGGAAAACGTGGCCCGAACACGGTGAGGCGAAGGGTCAGGATACCCCGGGCTCCGAAAACCAATGTGGGTCGGTTGGAAGGGTGAAGCGGCCCGTCCAGAATCAACATCAGGTCCGCTTCGAGCAATTCCCGGTAGTCGGTGATGGCGGCGGCCAGGTTGGGTGAACCGGCTTCCTCCTCCCCGTCCAGGACGACGCGCAGGTTGGCGGTCCGGGTGTGGCCCGAGGATTCCAAGGCATCAATTGCGGCCAACAGACCGACGATGGGGGAGGTGTCGTCGGAGGCGGAGCGCGCGTAGAGCCTCCAGTCCGGCTCGAAGCGCTTCGAGTTGAGGAAATCCGGCACTTCGGCGCCCCCGCTATCCAGGCTGGCGCTGCGCATGATCGGCTTCCAGGGGCTCTCCTGGCGCCACTGGAGGGGATCGACCGGTTGCCCGTCGTAGTGGCAATAGATGAGCAGGGTCCGGGAGGCGTTCCGGGCCTTGAGCTCGCCGTAGACGAGCGGGTTGCCCGCAGTCTCGAGAAGCCGTG
Source organism: Acidobacteriota bacterium (assembly GCA_041578355.1). Taxonomy (GTDB): domain Bacteria; phylum Acidobacteriota; class UBA6911; order RPQK01; family JANQFM01; genus JBFGHF01. Next base: position 3,215 of record JBFGHF010000441.1, on the reverse strand, counting down.
TCTCGAACCCGCGACGGGCGAGCGACTTCGTCAGATGGTCCGCTTTGCGGCGGATGTTCGCAGCGTCGCTGGCCACACCGGGAATGGAAAGGGCCTCCACCAACTCGCTCAGAATCTCACCTTGATGATCGCTCACATAGGACTCGACATCCCTTCGAAGATCCGTCGCGGCAAGGGAGGTGCCCCCAAAAACCAGGGCGATGCCCAGCAGGACGAAGCGCGCCGCCCTCTCGGTTTGAATTCCAACCAGGTCCGACAGTCCAATTCGCTTCATTGCTACACTATAGACTGGGGGACGGCAGGCGGGAACCCCGGCGCGACTCCCGGCTCGCGACAGAGTGTCGATGGACCGACCCGAAGCGGAAGAGCGGATGACGGATTCTCCCCGACAACCCGAGCAGACCCAGGGGGTCGGCGACAAGCTCGCGTGGGCGGCCCTTCTCACCGCAGCGTTGGCCGCGATCCTGGTTTTGCTGATGGGCTACCTGGTGGTCAGCCGCATGGGCCGGGTCGAAGAGGGAGTCGCGGGTCTGCAGGAGAAGGTGGAGACCATCGGTTCGCAAGCCCGGGTTGCGCGAGACGAAGCCGTGGCCGCGCGACAGGCGGCCGATCTGGCCGCCCAGGGCCGCAGGGATGCCGAGTCGGCCGAAGCCAGGGCCGAGTTGGAGACCCGGCAAGCCATCGGTGAAGCCGATCTAGCCCGTGCCGACGCGCAGAAGGCCCGAGACGAGGCCGCTGAAATCCGCCGTCAGCGAGAGGAAGAGCTGAATCAGCTCAAGGACACCCTCAGTCAGATCGTGGAGACCCGCCGCACGGCCCTGGGATTGGTCATGAGTCTGGGTGGCGACTCCATGCAGTTCGATTTCAACCGCGCCACGCTGAGGCCCGAGAACCGCGAGCTGCTCAGCCGTATCGCCGGCATTCTCCTCACCCTGAAGGGATTCGGAATCTACGTCTACGGCCATACCGACGACGTAGGCACCGAAGCCTACAATCTGGACTTGTCGGAAAAGCGCGCCCGAGCGGTGCGGGATTATCTGGTCGAGGCGGGGATCGACGGCAGCTCGATCACCACCAAAGGCTTTGGAAAGTCGAGACCTTTGGTCGACGCCACGGATGCTATTTCCCGAGCCAAGAACCGCAGAGTCGAAATCGGAATCGTTCAAGCCGCGCTCAAGCACAGCGAGTCGGTCGGGGCGCCCAAGTAGGCTCCAGGCTACCGGCCCCGTGGCCCGGAAAGCCAGGTCTTTCGCTTACCTGTTGTCTACGGCGAGGCATATTCACCCCGTGCAAACCGCTGCCCTTCGCCAAGTCTTGGTGGGACGTTTGACAGCCACTGACCCCGTGAATCGCCGGGACGAGATCGCCACATCCAACTCCGTGTTCTGCTTTTTCACCGCCAAATCAGTCCTCCGCCCCCGGGAACTCAACCCTTACTTTGACCTGGTTGCCGGGCGGGATGTACTCCAGATCGAGCATGGCTTGAGCCATCAGAATTCCTCGCCCGTGGGGGTCCATGAGCCGCTCCTCATCGAAATCCAGATAGCTCTGGTAGTCGAACCCCGCGCCCTCGTCCTCGATCAGGATCTCCATCATCTGTCCCTGTCGCGACAGCTTGACGTGCACACGTTTACTTCGGTTCTCGGGGAGCGCCAGCAGCCGCGCCACCTCCTCCCGATAGCGGCCCTCATCCAGAAGCCGGCTCTTTTCCGCGTAGCTGAGGCCCAGATTCCCGTGCTCCACGCCGTTGACCAGCAGTTCGAAGAGTCCAAGGCATTTCTCAGAGAAACCGCAGCCGCCGGCAATCGCCGTGGCGACGGCCTGCGCCTCGTCGGGCGTGCGGATACGGAAAAGCGCTTCATGGAGCAGCCGAAGTGCGTTGACGCCGATCTCGAGATGAGCGGAAAGAGATCTCCTCAGTTCCAGTTTCGCCAGGGCCGCTTGGACGATGGCGAGCAATTGAGCGGTCTGGTAAGGCTTCAGGAGGTAGTAATAGGCCCCGCCTTTGAGCGCAGCCGAAACGTCCGCGGGACGCATCCGGCGGCCCGACTGCATGATGACCTCGAGGTCGGTAAGCCGGGATTCGTTTTTGATCCAGCTCAGCAATTCGATCCCGCTCACGCGCGGCATCATCCAATCCAAGAGCACCAAACTGATCGCATCCCCGTGTTTCTGGAGCAGTTGCTTGGCTTCCGCTCCGTCTTTGGCGAAAAGCAGAGAGTAGCCTTCCTCCTCGAGCACCTCCCGCAGAATGGCGCGGCTGGTATTTTCATCGTCGGCGATCAAGATGGTGTGTTCTTTGGTGTTCTGCATGGGGATGCTCCCTCAATGTGCCTCGATTGTCGTAAAATCCCAACTCGCGCTATCCGGCTATTGTAAACGGCGCACCAATTCTCGTTGAGACCGATAACAGCATGCTTCAGACCAATCCGAGTTCCGTTTTCCGACCGATCATTTGCCTGATGCTGTCGATTTGGGTGTCTTCTCCCGGCTTGGCCCTGCAACAGGCCGTGCTCGACATTGCCGACCTTGACACCGACCGCCAGGCCTTTCATCGAGTCAGCGGCTCGGACGGAAGCGGCACTTTCGGTCTTCCCGTGGCGGGTCCGGGCGACGTGGATGGAGACGGTTGGCAGGACTACGCGGTGGCCTACATGACGGCCGGTCACCTGGGTCGGAACAGCGCTGGCGAGGTCGATCTCGTCTTCGGGAACGGCGTCGTGGGAGGCGCCCTGGACACGGCCATCGACCAGCCGCGGATACTCCGCATTCTGGGAGCCGCGACGCGCGAGAACGCGGGCAACGAGATCTGGATGGACGATGTCACCGGAGACGGTTTGGCGGATCTTCTCATCGGTCGGCAGAACTTCACCATCAATCCCGAACGGATCGGTGTGGGAGCGCTCTCGATCATTCCCGGGGGCGCCTTCTTGAGAGATCTGGCCGACTCGTTGCAGCCGCTCGACTTGGCGGCTCCTCCCCAGAACGTCCCGGTCTTCACCCTGGTGGGCCGCCAAGCCTTGGATCGGCTGGGCATCTGGATGCGAAGCGGTGACGTCGACGGCGACGGCATCGCCGACGTTGCGGTTGGCGCCGATCAGGAAGACTCGGCCGGCAACAACAGCGGAGCCGTCTACGTGGTGCGGGGGGGACCTCACTTGGCGCTGGGGGGCCAGATCGATTTGGGTGGGGTCGTCCCCAGCGGCTCGCCGCTG
>JBFGHF010000440.1:0-4289 GCA_041578355.1 Acidobacteriota bacterium | reverse complement strand
GAGCGAACTACGTTCATTCATTGAACGTAAGTTCTCTGCGTAATTGAGGTATTTCTTGAAAACAATACGGTACTCGCGTTGTTTGTATGTGATGCGACTGAGGTAATTTTACATAATCCGCTGGACTTCCTGATCCGGCCGCTCTAGCATTCCTCTATCACACGTACACGTTGGGGTTCTACAGAAAGGAGTGCTGTATGCTAGACACGCGCTACTTGCGTCGGTCCGCAGTCGTCGTTTCGGCAATTCTCGTTGCGATTCTGGCGCTCTCGCTGATTCCCAGGCAGGAGGAGGATTCCCCCGAAATAGCCTTGGGCAGGGGGTCGCTCGAGAACCTGCGCGAGGCCTACGAAAAATGGGTGGATGGGGAGGGCTCTTCATCGCCCCTCGGCCCTTCGATCAGCTTGGTCTGGAACAAGGGGCTCTCCAGTCGATTCAGCCAGGCCAAAGGCAAGGCCGACCTCGATCTTGTCGAGGGAAAGGTGCGGGTCTGGGTCAAGGGCTTGGAGTCGGAGCGGATAACGGAGGTTTGGTTGGTCGACAATGTTCCTGGTCCCGACCGCAGTACCCGGCCCGAGCCGGGTGACAAGTTCATCCACGTCGGAAGCCTGCGACCGGAAGAGGGCTATTCATGGCTGCAGGAGGGGATCGCTCCCGAACCGCTGAAGGACTTCGAAGTGAACTGGGTCGTTGTAGCCGAGAAAGGCACGCAACCGGGAGAGGGCGGAATCCTGTACGGATCCACCTCCCTGTTTCAGAGGATCTTCTACTACCCGGAAACGACTCCGGCACCGTGGCGAGAAGCAGAGCCAGGCAAGTCCTTCGTCAACCTGTTGCCGGCCTCGGTCCACGCTCAGGGAATCACCCCGCCGGGCTTTCCCAACGCTGCTCTCATCAACGAAGGGCGCGACCTCTTCTTCAACGAAACTTTCAACGGCAACGGCCGGACCTGTGGGACGTGCCATCCCGAGGAGAGCAACTTCACCATCGAGCCCACGTTCATCGCCACCCTGGACGACGACGATCCCCTCTTCTTGGCCGAACGGCCGGACCCCAATCCTCTCAAGGAGAACTTCGAAAAGCCTGAGTTGATGCGCAAGGTGGGTCTGATCCTGGAGAACACCAACGGCTTCGGAGACTTGGAGAACAACTTCACGATGCGAGGGGTCCCTCACATTCTGGGTCTCCGCACCTCCCTGTCCGCTCCCACGGGCGGAAACGACGGCACCACGATTCCCCCCGATGAACGGACGGGTTGGAGCGGCGACGGTTCCCCGGTCGACTTGTCGGTCTTTCCGCAGTTGCGCGGCTCTCTTCGTGACTTCGCGGTGGGCGCCGTCATCCAGCACTTCCCCGTCACCCTCAATCGCCAGGACGGCGTCGATTTTCGGCTGCCCACCCAGTTCGAGTTGGACGCCCTGGAGGCTTTCCAACTCTCCGTGGGGCGTCAAACGGAGTTCGACGATCTCACCGAGATCGAGTTGACCAACGAGATCGCCGATCGTGGTCGAGAGAACTTCCTGGGCGAAGGCATCATTCCGGGGACGATTCCCTGTAACGCGTGTCATTTCAACGGAGGCGCCAACACCGATCCGACCTTCGACTTTCCGGCGGCGGTCACGCCTCCCGCCTTCGAGGAGACCAACCGCTCTTTCGCCCCGCGGGTGGAGGAGCTTTTGGATCAGGCGGGCGACATCATCGACGAGGCCAACAACCCCTTCGACGACGGATTCGGAAGCGGCACCAATCTTTTCAACGTCCCCACGGTCATCGAGGCGGCCGACACCGGTCCCTTCTTCCACGCCAACCAGATCGAGACGGTGGAGGGACTGATTTCCTTCTACACCTCGCAACGACACCTGCGGGACGGGACAGTGCTGCCTGCCATCGTCGGACTCAACGGCGCCCAGGTCTCCAACGTCGGCGCTTTCATGCGAGTCGTCAACGCGGATGAGAATGCGCGGGCAGCCATTGTGCTCATCGACAAGGCCTTGCAACTGTCGGGCGTGGCGCCCAAGAAGGTCAACCTGCGTTTGGCCTTGGCCGACGTTGAAGACGCGATCGAGGTGCTGGAGTGCGGCAAACTCCATTTCGATGACGCCGTCCCCATGTTCGAGGAGGCGGGAGACCTGCTGCAGAACGCGCTCGACGCCTCGAGCAACGGCAGAGTTCGTTTCTGGGCCCGCAGGGCGCGAAACGAGCTGATCGCAGTTCGAGACACCATGATCGACCGAGACTAGTCGTCGACGGCGAACGGCCTTTGGCCTTGTAGACCGAAGGCGGGCGGGCTCCGGAGCGGTCAACCGTGCCCGTCCGCCGCCGAATTCCTATGCCAGAACCTGAGGGAACCTCTCAGGCTCACGCTCTTTTCTGTCATCACGGTCATGCCGTGAATCTTCTCGCCTGGATTGCGCAGAGGCGTTTTTAAGCAATACCCCGGCCCTCGGAAAACGCGCTCCGTTTCGGATGCGGAGCCGGAGAAGAAGGAGATTGGTCCGGGTCGGGCGACCCCTGGCGGGTTCCCTCGCTGTCGCTTCGGGCTCCGTGGCCGGACTTGGGAAAACGGCTCCCCAGGCGCTCACCGCAATCCTTCCCAAGAACGCTTCAAATTGCCTTTGCTCCCGGATAGAATCCCGAGTGAGAGGAGTAAACTCTCGTCCGCTGACAACTTCACAAAAAACGGAGGTAGCGATGTCGAAGCCGTCTTTCCTTATGAGTCGGGGAGCTTTTCTGGTGTCCTGGATTGTCATGTTAGGGGTTCTGACGGTGGCAGCCCGGGCAAGTGCGGCACATACTCCCGGCTACGCGATCGTCAAAGCCAGGATCGTCTCGCCCGGAGCCGCGACTGTCGAGTCGGGCACGATCGTGTTGCGCAAGGGAAGGATCGCGGCCCTGGGGAGCGACGTGGCTGCGCCTCCCGACTGCATCGTGATCGACGGCAGCGGATGGACCCTCTATCCGGGATTCGTCGATGGCCACTCCAACCTGGGCAGACCACAAGGGAATCAGCGTCAACGACCCGGGCGCGGCGCCGGCGGTCCTCCGGGGAGCGCAGCTCAGCGATCGCAGACCGCCGAGTCGGGTCCTCAGACGCGCGCCCTCACAGCCTTCACCTCCGATGCAGCCGTCCTCAGGGCAGCCCACGGCGCGGGTCTGACCGTCGCCGCGATCGCTCCAGATGGAGGGATCTTCCAGGGCCAGAGTGCGGTGATCGCATTGCGCGAAGGACCTCTCAGCGAACGGACCCTCCGCGACGGCTGGTCGCAGCATCTGGCTTTCGAAAGGCTGCGGGGACGCTACCCGGGGACCTTGATGGGAGCGTTGGCCCACATCCGTCAGCGCTTCGAGGACGCGGATTGGTATCAGCGGGCCTGGGAACATTTTCGGTCGTATCCGGCCAAAGGCGGCCGACCGGAACATGACCTGGACCTGGAAGCGCTGGGCCCCGCTGTCAGGGGACAACAAGCCGTTGTTTTCGAAGCCTGGACCGAGAACGAGATCCTGCGAGCGCTGAAGTTGGGCGCCGAACTCAACCTCTTGAGCCTGATCAGCGGAGGTGTGGAGGCCTGGCGCGTCGCGAAACACCTCAAGCGGGCGGACAGAACAGTGGTGCTTTCGCTCGATCTCCGCCCCAAGCAGGAACCGGCCGGATTCGGCGGCGGGGCCGGTGGCGCCGTCGAGAACCCTTCTCCGGCGGACCAGGAGGACGCCAGGTCGAACGCGGCCCGCCTGCACGAGTCCGGCGTACGGTTTGTATTCGGAAGCCTGGATCTCGAAGACTTGAGCCGGCTGCTTCCCAATTTGCGGGCGGCAGTGGAAGCCGGACTGCCCCGAGACGTCGCGCTCGAGGCCCTCACGATCGGGCCCGCCAGGCTGCTGGGGATCGACGGGTCGACAGGGACTCTGGAAGTCGGGAAGGCCGCCAACCTGGTCGCCATCAACGGCGATCTCTTCGAATCGGATTCGCAGGTGGCCGCGGTCTGGGTCGACGGCGAGTACCACGCGATTGAGAGAAGTCGCCCGCAGCGTCAGATGACGGGGAGGGGGCCCGGTCCCCGCGGGCGCCGCGGCCCCGGGGCGCGAGCTGCCGTTTCCGAGAGCGAGGAAGAGCAGATCGATTCGCGCGAGCTTCTGAGCAAGCGCGCTCCTCACGGCCCCCTCTGGCCCGAGGCCGACGTCACGGCGGTCCGCAACGCCACGATTCTCACCGCGAACGGGGCAACCATCGCAGCGGGCACCGTGGTGATTCGCGGGGGTAAGATCGAGGCCATCGGGCCCGATGGCGACAT
>JBFGHF010000439.1:0-4296 GCA_041578355.1 Acidobacteriota bacterium | reverse complement strand
TCTGGTTGAGGGCCTGAATGTTCAGTTCTTTGAGCTCTTGAATGTTCAGAGGCTCCCCATTCGCCTTTACTGTTGGGGTTCCTGTTTCAGCCATGAGTACAAACCTCTCGAATGATATGCCACAACTCCTTTTTCCCTCTCCCGGTGGCTGCGGAAAAGGGAACTATCGTGTTGACGCCCAGGAATTCCCGGGCTCGGTCGATCGACCGGCGACGTTGATTGGCCGACAGCTTGTCGGATTTGGTGGCGACGATCCGGTAATCGATTCCACAATTTTCCAGGTAAGTTTTCATCTGACGATCAAGCTCGCTGGGCCGATGGCGGGCATCGACGATCAGGATTGCCAGCTTCAAGTCCGAATGGTTCTCGAGAAACTCCTCGATCATCGGCGCCCAGCCCGCCCGGACCTGCTTGGCGACCTTGGCATAGCCGTAGCCCGGTAGATCCACGAATACCCATCGGCCATCGATGTCGTAGAAGTTTATTGCCTGTGTGCGCCCTGGTTTGGAACTAGTTTTCGCCAGTCTCTTCCGCCCAATCAGGCGGTTGATCAAGCTGGACTTTCCGACGTTGGATCGCCCGGCGAAAGCTACAATCGGCGATCGCGTCTTCGGATAATGCTCCTTTTGAAACGCGCTTCCCAGGAACGCTGTCTCCACGGGGCCTCTCAGGATGCCGTCGGCGCCGGACGGGTCGAAGGCCGTTTGGGCCGTTCGGATCGGTCGCCACCGCCGTCCGGTGATGTACCGTCTTTTCGGTAAGCTTCGTTCCTTCGGACTCCCGCGTTTTCGTAGTGTTCGCTCGAATCAGCGATCGGGTCAGTGGACCCCGGGACGGTCGCCTCCCTCCACCTTGGGAGGCATTTGCTCTTCGATGTAGGCTTCGTCGGGCGCCGCGCGCTCCAATGCCAGGTTGAGAACCTCGTCCATCGTCTCCACCAGCACGATTTCGAGCTCGTCGCGAACCGACTGGGGAATGTCGTTGAGGTTCTTGCGGTTCTCGTCCGGCAGAATGACTTTCTTGATGCCCGCCCGGTGGGCGGCCAGGACCTTTTCCTTGATCCCGCCGACCGGCATGATCTTGCCCCGCAGCGTGATCTCCCCCGTCATCGCAACGTCGCGATGAATGGGAATCTTGGTCAAAGCCGAGAGGATGGCGGTGGCCAACGTGATTCCGGCGGAGGGACCGTCCTTGGGAATGGCGCCTTCCGGGACGTGCACGTGCAAATCGAAGATCTTGTGAAAGTTCTTCTTCAAGCTGTACTGACTGCAGCGGCTGCGGACGTAGGAGAGGGCCGCCTTGGCCGATTCCTGCATGACGTCGCCCAGTTTGCCGGTCAACAGCAGGTCTCCTTTGCCCTCCATGGTGGTGCACTCGGTGAAAAGCACCTCTCCACCCATCTCGGTCCAGGCCAGGCCCGTGGCCAACCCCACCTCGTTGACGGCAGCCGCCAGCTGGCGTCGATACTTGGGCGTTTCCAACAGCTCGCGCACTTTCTCGGGATCCACCACTGTGGCGAGCTTCTCTTTCTTTTTCGAAGCCTGCACCACCTGACGTGCGAACTTGCGGCAGATGTTGGCGATCTCGCGCTCCAGGTTTCGAACACCCGACTCGCGGGTGTAGCCGCGAATGATCTCCAGGATGCCTTCCTTTTCGAACCGGATCCGACGCTTTTTCAGACCTTTCTGGTCGAGCTGTTTGGGAACCAGGAACCCACGCGCGATCTCCAGTTTCTCCAATTCCGTGTAGCCGGAGATCTCGATGACCTCCATGCGGTCTTGCAAGGGCCTGGGAATGGTGTGCAGCACGTTGGCCGTGCAGACGAAGAGCACGTCGGAGAGATCGAACTCGGTGTCCAGGTAGTGGTCGACGAAAGTACTGTTGTGCTCCGGATCGAGGACCTCCATCAGAGCCGCGGAGGGATCGCCGCGGAAATCCATGCTCATCTTGTCGATCTCGTCGAGCAGGAAGACGGGATTGCGGGTTCCGGCTTTCTTCATCATCTGGATGATCTGGCCGGGCAAGGCCCCGATGTAGGTTCGGCGGTGACCTCGAATTTCCGCCTCGTCGCGCACTCCGCCCAGGGAGTGGCGCACGAACTTGCGGCCCGTGGCGCGGGCGATGGAGCGCCCCAGAGAGGTCTTGCCCACGCCGGGCGGCCCCACGAAGCAGAGGATCGAGCCCTGGCTGCGCTTCTTGGCGAGCTGGCGCACGGCCAGGAACTCCAGGATGCGTTCCTTGGCCTTCTCCAAACCGAAATGATCCTCGTCGAGGATCCGCTCGGCCTTGGTGATATCGCGGATTTCCCGGCTTTTCTTGTGCCAGGGCATGGCCAGCAACCAGTCGAGGTAGGTCCGGCTCACTGTGGACTCGGCGCTCATCGGCGGCATCTGTTCGAGCCGGCGGATCTCGTTGAGAGCCTTCTCCTTGGCGTCCTTGGGCAAGCGGGCCTTCTCGACCTTCTCCTTGAGCTCTTCGATTTCGTCCTTGTCGCCTCGTCCCAGCTCCTTCTGGATGGCCTTGATCTTCTCGTTCAGGTAATACTCGCGCTGGGCCTTCTCCATCTGACGCCGCACGCGCCCCTGAATCGACTTGTCCATCTTGATCTTTTCCATCTCGATCTCGATGAACTCGCAAATCTTTTCCATCCGCTCCACCGGATCGAAGACCTCCAACAGCGACTGCTTGTCCTCGACGGCTATGGGCAGGTTGGCCGCGATGGAATCGGAGAGACGGTCGGCGTCCGAGCTGCGCGCGGCTTGCGCGATCGTCTCGTAATTGACGTTGGGGTTGAGTTTGGCGAACTGCTCGAAGAGCACCTTGAGGCGCTTGGTGAGAAGCCCCATCTTGGCCGGGGAGACACGGGGGATCGGCTCCAGCTGAACGTCGGCCTGAAGGCTGCCGTTGCGCTCGCGAACTCGAACCGTGCGGGCTCGGCGTACGCCTTCCACCAACACCTTGATGTTGCCGTCCGGGAGCTTGAGGCTTTGGACGATGTTGGCTACCGTGCCGACCCGGTAAATCTCGTCGGCCGACGGATTGTCCTCCGAGGCGTCCATCTGGGTGGCCAGATAGATTTTCTTGTCTTCGCGCAGGGCCCGTTCCAGAGCCAGCACGGAGGAGGCCCTTCCGATGACGAAGGGCACCATCATATAGGGAAACACGACCACATCCCGGATGGGGACCATGGGGAAGGTGTCGAAATCGTTCAGGTCGTCGATATTCTTCATAAAACTCAAGTTCCGACCGATTCTACTCGGCTGTCTATGCTTATAGATCCCATCTGAGCCCGGACGGTTTCAACAAACCGAACAACGCTCTCCGGCCCGTCGCTGGGAAAAACATGGGAAAGAGCGCGGGATGAAATCCCTTCGGTCAGGCGTGACGGGTGTTTATCCGGCCTTCTCGAGAAGTTTGAAAACAACCTCTTTGTTTTCCACCATCTCTCGAGTCACCACGAACTCCTTGACCTTTTTGGCCGAGGGCAGTTCGTACATCACGTCTAACATAAGATCTTCCGTGATCAGGCGCAAGCCGCGGGCGCCGATCTTCCGCTCGAGCGCCAACTGGGCGATCGCCTGCAAGGCTTCGTCGGTGAATTTGAGCGCGACGTTCTCGAACTCGAACATCTTCTGGTACTGCTTGGTCAAAGCGTTGGCGGGCTTGGTGAGAATCTCCACCAGCGCGCCTTCGTCCAACTCGTGGAGCGTGCAGATGACCGGCAGTCGGCCTACGAACTCGGGAATCAGGCCGTATTTGATGAGATCCTCGGGCAGAACGTGGGGGAGCACGTCCGACTCGCTTGCCTTCTTCCAATGGCTCTCGCCGAGATCGGCACGGAAACCCATCGTGCTGCGGCCCAAACGGCGTTTCAGGAGTTTGTCCAGGCCCACGAAAGCCCCTCCGCAGATGAAGAGGATGTTGGTGGTGTCGATTTGAACGAATTCCTGATGGGGATGTTTGCGTCCTCCCTGGGGAGGGACGTTGGCGACTGTGCCCTCGAGAATCTTCAACAGGGCCTGCTGGACGCCTTCGCCCGAGACGTCCCGCGTGATCGAAGGATTCTCGTCCTTGCGCGAGATCTTGTCGATCTCGTCGATATAGATGATGCCCTGCATGCAGCGGTCGCGGTCGCCCCCGGCCGCCTGCAGCAGTTTGAGGATGATGTTCTCGACGTCTTCTCCCACGTAGCCCGCTTCGGTGAGCGTGGTGGCGTCGACGATGCAGAAGGGAACCCGGAGGAGCTTCGCCAGAGTCTGGGCGAGAAGGGTCTTCCCCGTACCGGTCGCCCCGATG
>JBFGHF010000438.1:0-4296 GCA_041578355.1 Acidobacteriota bacterium | reverse complement strand
CTTCAGCGCTGGGTTGAGATCCAAATGACGAGAGTGGATATACTTCCCGGTTTGCTAGAATAACGGTCGAGTTCGACCCCATGACACGACCGGCTGCCGACGACTTCTCCGAACCTTGGGCGCCTGATTCTTGGCGGGCCCTGAAGGCCAGCCAGCAGCCCATCTACCCTGATCAAAAAGAGCTCGAAGGGGTTTTGAAAAGGCTGGCGAAGCTTCCGCCGCTGGTTACCAGTTGGGAGATCGAGACTCTGCGGGAGAAGTTGGGGCAGGCGGCTCTCGGCAAGGCTTTTCTGCTGCAGGGCGGGGACTGCTCGGAGAACTTCGAAGAGTGCGAATCGCCCATCATCGCCCGGAAGCTGAAAATCCTGCTTCAGATGAGCCTGGTCTTGGTGCACGGCTGCCAGATGCCCGTGATCCGGGTGGGGCGCTTGGCCGGCCAGTACGCCAAGCCTCGCTCAAACGACCTGGAAACGCGCCAGGGAATCAGCCTGCCCAGTTATCGCGGGGACATGATCAACCGGCTCCCCTTTCGCGACGCCGACCGCCGGCCGCAACCCAAGCTGCTGCTGCGCGGTTACGAAAAAGCCGCCTTGACCCTCAACTTCATTCGCTCGCTCAGCGACGGAGGCTTTGCCGACCTGCACCATCCGGAATATTGGGAGCTGGAGTTCGTCAAACATTCACCGCAAGCCGCACGCTACCAGGAAATCGTCAACACGATCGGAAAATCCCTTCGCTTCTTCGAGACGCTTGCCGGCTCGAAGGTGGGTGACATCAACCGCGTCGACTTCTACACCAGTCACGAAGGCCTCCATCTGCACTACGAGGAAGCCCAAACCCGCTTTATCGAACGGGTGGGCAAGTGGTTCAACCTGACCACCCACTTCCCCTGGATCGGCGACCGGACCCGCTCGCCGGACGGCGCCCACGTCGAGTACTTCCGGGGGATCGCCAACCCCATCAGCGTCAAGATCGGCCCCACAACCCGACCCGACGATCTCTGCCGACTGATCGAACGGCTCAATCCCCGGAACCAACCCGGGCGCCTCACCCTGATCCACCGATTCGGAGCGGATCAAATCGAGGAGTCCTTGCCCCCGCTGATCGAGGCGGCCGGGCGCACGGGCAAAGTCGTCTTGTGGTGCTGCGATCCCATGCACGGCAACACCGAGACCACCAGCCAGGGACGCAAGACCCGAGACTTCAACCGCATCCTGGAAGAGCTGAACCGAGCCTTCACCGTCCATCGACAAATGAACTCGTTTCTGGGCGGCGTCCATTTCGAGCTCACCGGCGACAACGTGACCGAATGTGTCGGCGGCGCCAGGGGGCTGACCGAAGCCGACTTGGGCAAAGCCTACAAAACCCAGGTCGACCCACGCCTCAATTACGAGCAAGCCCTCGAGATGGCCCTGCTGATTGCCGACCGGATGGAAAAAGGGGGGTAGGCGGCTGGCGCTCCCGCTCTGTGTCCTCAGCTTGCGGCTGTTCCGAACCAAGAGACCCACGGACCCACCGACCCACCGACCCACACATCAGATCTCATCGGCAAGTTCTTTGGCTTCGCGCAGGATTTCTTCGACGATCGAGAGGCCGGAATTCCAGAAGTCGGGGTCCTTGATATCGAGGCCCAGCCGGGCCACCAGGTTGGCCGGGCTGTCGCTGCCTCCGGCGGCGAGGACGCCCAGATACTTGGGGATGAAGGAAGAGCCCTCTCTCTTGAACTGGCTCCACAGCGCCAGGACCAGCAATTCGCCGAAGCTGTAGGAATAGCAATAAAAAGGCGTGTGGATGAAGTGGCTCACATAGGACCACCAACGCCGGTACTCCGGGGTCAACTCGACCGAGTCGCCGTGCATCGGTTGGTTGGCCTCCATCCAGAGCTGGTCGAGTTCCTCGGTGGAAAGCTCCTTTTCGGCCCGCGCCGCATGGACCCGCTGCTCGAATCGGGTGAGGATGCCCTGTCGGAACACGGTGGCGAAGGAATCCTCCAGCTTGTGACAGAGCAGGGAGAGCTTGACCTTGGGATCGTTCTGCTTTCGCAGCAGACGATCGAACACCAGCATCTCTCCGAAAACACTCGCCGTCTCGGCGACCGTCAGAGGCGTATTGCTCTGCAGGATGCCCTGAGGCCGGGACAGGTATTGATGGACGCCGTGGCCCAACTCATGGGCCAAGGTCATGACGTCGGTGAGCCGGCCGTTGAAATTCACCATGATGTAGGGATGGACAGAAGGCACCGTGGAGTGACAATAGGCGCCCCCTCGTTTGCCCGGACGGGGTTCGGCATCGATCCATCTGCGGTCGGCGAATTCCCTCACGATGGCGCCCAGCTGGGGGCTGAAGTCGTGGTAGGCCGACTGGATCAGCTCTATGGCCTGATCCCAGTCGCAGGTCGGCAAACTGACCCCCTCGATCTCGACGGGAGCATAGCGGTCGTAATCGAAGAGCCGATCGAGGCCCAGCAGTCTGCGCTTGAGCCCGTAGTACTCGTGGACCAGCGGGGCTCTTTTCTCGCACGTCGTCAAGAGGATCTCCACCGTTTCGCGGTCGATCTGATTGGCGAGATGTCGGCTGTCACTGGGATCCGAGAATTTGCGCAACCTGCTGTTGACGGCGTGGTCCTGGACCGTGGTGTTGTAGATGAAAGTGGCCAGGTGGCTGATCTCGTGCAGACCGCGGGTGAACCCGGCGTGGGCGGCCCGACGCTTCTCGCGATCGGGTCCGTGGAGCAGAGCCAAGGCCTCACTTTGGGTCAGCGTCTTCTTTTCTCCATCGAGGAGAATTTCAAAGCTGTGGGAACTTGTCACTTCGTCGAAAAGTCGACGAAACGCCTCCACCCCGGTTGTCGCCTTCTCCGTGAAAACGATCTCTTCTGCTTCGCTCAGGGTGTGCGGGCGGTATTGGCGGGCAACCGTCAGAAAGTGGCCCCATCGACTGCAGGCGGGGCTCTCGATGATGCGCCGGGCCACCTCCTCGGCCAGGGCGATCCAATCCAGCTCGAAGAACATCACAGTGGTTTGAACACGGGTCGCCAGCTCCTGGGTCCGGGCCACCAGAGCTCCCCGGTCCGGATCGCGCGAGTCGACCGAGTGCAACAGTCTGGCATAGGTAAACGGCTTGTAGGTCTTATCGAGCAGCTCTTCGTATTCGGTCAGGGCACTCGCCACCAGATCGGGTGAGGGCCCTCCCTCGACGTTGATGCTGCCCCGGTAGCGACGGGCAAAGTCTTCCGCCAATCGAAGGGCCGTTTTCTCATCCTCCCGCAGGGCCGGATCGTCAGGCGACTCGTAGAGATCGCGCAGGTCCCAGCGAACGTTCGCTGCGGGAGCAGATTCTGGACTCATCAGCCCGGTGGCTCGAGACAGCTCGTTTTTCTTCCGCTTCAGTGAAGTCTTCCTCATGGATATGGAAAAAAAGATTGCGCAGCTTCAACTGGAAAGCTTATTTCCGAAAAGATCGGCCTGCCGCTCTGGAACCGGTGACCACCCGAGGCTGCCCCTTCAATCACTTGGATTGACGCAGCGGACCGCCTTCCAGACACCCAGATCTCCTATATTCTCCAAAGCCTCGACCTCGAGACCCGCATCCTTCATAAACTCGTTGAGATCGAGATTGGTGTTGAATCCGACGCGATAGAAAACAGGGGAGAACGCACGTTCCAGCGCAGCGACCAGGGGCTGCTCGAAGACAAAGTGGTTGAGAAAAACGATGTAGCCCCCGGGCCGACAAACCCGCTTGATCTCCTCGACGACTCGAATCGGCTCGGGAACGGTGGAAATGAAATAGGCGGCCAAAACACGATCGAAGCTGTTGTCGGCGAACTCCAGTTGATGAGCGTCCATCTTCAAGAGTCGCGTATTTCTGAATCCGATGTCTTTCACCCGCTTGCGGGCCCTGGCAAGCATTTTCTCGGAAAGATCGATGCCCGTGAACTCGATGTTGCGGGGTAGGACGGGAAGAGAGAGGCCGGTACCGACTCCGACCTCCAGCAATTGCGCTCCCGGGGAAAGGTCGAGCAACCGAGGCGCAATCTCGTGATCGCCCGCGATCAGACGCCCGAAAACGTGGTCATATACGCTCGAATAGGTATTGTAGATTCTCTCGACGCGCTCGACACTCACTGGACAATCCTCCTCTGCTGCGGGACGGGCGGTATTCTACCACCTCGCTGAAAGCGGAAAAACCGGCAATCCTTCCTAGGTGAAAATATTGGTCCCCGCAGAAACGATTATTCCAGAGTCGCGTACTAGGGGAAAGCAGGATAGAAGTGCGTGTAGGTGTATCTTGAAAGAT
>JBFGHF010000437.1:0-4308 GCA_041578355.1 Acidobacteriota bacterium | reverse complement strand
GCTCCGCGACCTGACGCCCGCCAAGAGACGAAGGCAGGACCGGCGACCCCATAATTCCGGCGAAACTCCGGGGTGGCGGAAGAAGTCGAGAAGGGCCAACATCGAACAAGTTTCGTGAATTCGGCGGCGTATCGCTGGAATGGGTTCAGCCCACCACCCACCGGGCCGAAACCATTGCTGCGAAAAGACTCCTTCGCTTCTTTACGGCAGATCTTGATCCAAATGCGGAAGTCCTTCCGGCTGAGTCCGTCATTGGCTTCAATGTAATTGGCTCCAACCGAACCGGATGACTTCAACAATTGGCGGCAGTCATCGCTCGTCAGGCTGGAGCGTGGTATTCGCCGCACAAACCGGGGGACCCTCTTCGCGAAAGCCATCGTCCGTTCGTCGAGATCGTACTTGCTCATCTCACACCTCCACCTACTAGAACGGTTGAGTTCCGAAAAGTGCGAGATTTGTTTCGAATTTCGAATTTCGGATTTAGGATTTCCCGGCAAAGCCGGAACGCGCCCGGCAGGATTCGAACCTGCGACCTACGGATTCGAAGTCCGGCGCTCTATCCAGCTGAGCTACGGGCGCGCGTTTCGAGGGTTCGGGCTGTCGGCTGCAGCCGAGCTGTGACTGGGGTGGGCGACGGGACTTGAACCCGCGGCCACAGGGGCCACAACCCTGTGCTCTACCTGACTGAGCTACGCCCACCACACACCGGGCCAGCCTGTCCCCGAATCACGGATTGTATTATTTCCCCGACTCCGAGAGCAAACGGGCCAGCCTCGTTCCGCTGCCCTCCACCTCTCTCTTCCCAGGGACAAAAACGCCCCTGCTCTGAGAACACTCAGAAAACACCCCCCTATGCTGTCGGCTTGTCCTTGGCGCTCTTCGTGGTTCTCCCGATGGAGGCGAGTTCAAAAAAGTTGTTCCATCCCCGCTCCTCAACTGTCTCACTCTTCGAAGATGCTCATGGTGGGCATCGATTTGGAGTGAAACGAGGTCCTTAAGATGAAACAGTCCTTTTGTCGCAAGAAGTTGAAGACGGCCCTACTGCCGTTGATTGTGTTCTCTTCGATGGCCGCGCTTTGGGGCGCGGCTCAGATCGAGTTTGTCGCCGAGCTGGAATCCGTCAAGTTCGAGGGAGCCGGCAATGCCGTCCTGACGGTCCGTTTGACACCTTCCGTCTCCGTCCCCGTGCGCGTCACACCCGCAACCGAAATCAAGGACCGTGATGACTTGAGAATTCCGGTGGAGGCGTTGAGTGCCGGAGACACGGTGAAGGTGGAAGCTTTCTTCACCGATCAGGGCATCCTGGCCCGGGAAGTGGAGCTGACCGAGCCGGCCCGCGATTTCGAATTGAAAGGCAGGGTGCAGAGCGTGGACCTGCAGAACCGGATCCTGACCCTGCTCGATTTCCCCATCGAGGTGCCCGCCGGCGCCGAGATTCAGACTTTGGCCGGGGTGCCTTTGTCTCTCTCGGAGATCCAGCCCGGAGACGTCGTTAAGGTGGAAGGGCAAGTGACCGACACCGCCCTGGTCGCCCGGCAGATCAAGGTGGGCATCGCGGCTCCACCGTTTGCCCGCGTGCGGCTGCAGGGAACGGTGCTGGAGATAAACGGTGGTCAAGTTCTCATTGAGCTTCCGGGCAACCAGCCGGCATTGGTGTTGATTACTCAGGACACGGTAGTTCGCGGCCGCCTGGCGGTCGGAGTCAAAGTCAAGGTGCGGGGCGTGCTGACACCCTCGTTGGCCGTCGAGGCGCACGAAATCGAAGTCGTCGGCGTTCTCGAACTGTTGCCGGACGAAATCCACATGGCGTTCGACCAGGTGCGCCGGGTTGACGCCGTCCTGGACGCCGCTTTTGCCGAGGATGTCGAGCTGACGCTTGTATCTGACGACGCTTCGATCGCCTTTCCGGTCGAGAGCAGCCTGATCGTCCCGGCCGGCTCGCTGACTGCATCTTTGCAGGTCCGGTCTGGCTCGCGCGAAGGCACGACCTTGATCCGCGTGATTCTTCCGGCCGTTGTCGGTGGCGGAGAGGCCGCACTGAAGGTCGAGGTCGAAGTCAATGAGGACGATCCGTCCGACGATCCCGACAACCCCGACGATCCCATCGAACTGTTCGAGGTCAAGTGGAGTCCGCGCAAAATTGAAAGCGGCGGACCGGGGGCCCGCGAGGTTCGGCTTGTCCTGAACAATCCCGCACCCGAGAATCTTGAAGTGGCCCTCACCTTGAAAGAGGGCATCCCTGGAATGGTCACCTTCCCCGCTTCTGTTCAGATCCCTCGAGGGGAGCGCACGGTGGCGCTCGAGATCGTGATTCACGATGTCCCGGTCGAGGCCAAGATCCGGGCTCGCTTGCCTGCCTCGGTCGGCGGAGACAGCGATACTCTCGACATCGAATTGGGACAGGCACAGAACGCCCAACTCGAGTTGCAGTGGGTTCCCGACGATCTGGAGATGAGGCCCAACTCGGAGGCCGTGGTCCGTTTGGTCCTCGATCAAGCGGCGCCCTTTGCCGCCGACGTGACGGTTTCTCTGAAGGACGGAAATGCCTCATTGGTCAGCGGGGTGCCGTCGCTGATCTCTTTCGCCGCGGGACAGAGCAGCGTTTCGCTCACCGTGCGCAGCGGCGCGGCAAGCGGCAAGGTGCGTTTTCAGGCCAAGGCGCCCGCTGAATGGGGAGGGGACTCCGACGATCTCAAGATCGAGATCGAGGAATAGCCTTCGGAAACCATCGTAGAGGGGAGGTCTGAGGCGGGGGGAAGCTGCGTGCCAGCCTCGGTCCTCCCCGTATAATGATCAGCCGATGTCCTTGGTCGTTGAATCCGATGAAGCCTTGCTCGAGAGAGCCCGTCGAGAGACCGATGCGAAACTGCGAAGAGACCATTTCAACGAGCTTTTCTCAAGGCATCAACGGCGGGTCGCCTTATGGTGCCTGCGCTTCACCGGAGATCGGGAAACGGCCGCCGATCTGGCCCAGGAGATCTTTCTCAAGGTCTACGAGTCGGCGGACAGCTTTCGGGGACGGGCCCGTTTTTCCACTTGGCTTTACAGCGTCACCCGAAACCATTGCTTGAACCATGCCCAGAGACGCAAACGGCAGATGGAGTCTCTCGAGGAAGGGAACGAAGACCGAGCAACGCGGGAATGGCCCGATTTTCTCGAAGGGTTGGAGCACAAGAGAAGGCTGGAGTTGGTTCGGCGGCTGATGACAGAGAAGCTGACGGCCCTGGAGAGGAAAGTCATGAAGCTCAGATTCCTGGATGAACTGGCACTGGACACCATTACGCGCCTTCTCGATCTCGAAAACAAAAGCGGCGCCAAAGCCTACATCGTCAGTGCAAAGCGCAAGCTTCAGCGCGAGTTGCAAAGAATCGAAGCAAGCCACGCGAGTGGAGTCTTCGGGTCCTCGAAAGGACACACGTCATGACCGACCAAGAGAAGATCTTGAAGGCTGCGATGCAGAGCCCGGAGTGCCCTGCCATCGACGACCTTCTGTCTGCTTTGGACGGTTCTCTGGAGGAGACGGCTGCGGGTGAGATCCGAAAGCACGTGGATTCCTGTCTCGCCTGTCAAAGCGAGGCCGAGGTCTTCGAGGATTTCCTCACTGCTGTCGCCAACTCGGATCAGCGCCAGGACGTGGACTGGGTCGTGGCCCGGCTCAAACAGCGGAGCGCAGAATTTGAGGCTCGAGAAACCCGTTCCCGGGGTTCGAGATGGTCGGGCTGGTCTTCGTCCGCAACCGGCGGATGGAGGATGCCGGCGGCTATCGCTGCAATGGCCCTGCTTGCCGTGGTGATGCTGCAATGGCCTGGACCCGACCCGGAACTCCCCTCCCCATCGGGCGCGTTGCGCTCCGGGACTGTTCAACTGCTCGAACCCAGGGGCGACCAGCCGGAAACGCCCCGCATCTGGAGATGGCAGCCGGTAGAAGGCGCGCATGCTTATTTGGTCCGTTTTCTAGAGGTGGACGGGCGGGAATTGATGCTTGTCGACAGCGCAGAGCCCCAAATGGGAACACCTCCTTCGATCGCAGAACTGCTGTCGGCTGGCAGACGGGTCCTGTGGCAAGTCGTCGCCCAGGACGCTGGGGGGGCCACGATCAACAACTCATCCGTCGAAGCGGTGTGGGTGAGGCCTGGCGGCCAATGAGAGAAGCGAAACCTGCATTCATCCGAATCCGAAAGCGCCTTGGCGTGACCGCGGTCTGCTGGCTCCTCTGTCTCGTGGGATCTCCGCTGCGAGGCGGGGAACTGGCCGTCGACCTCCGGGTGGTGGATGAAACCGCACCGCCGGGCGGACTGGCTGTGGTGC
>JBFGHF010000436.1:0-4312 GCA_041578355.1 Acidobacteriota bacterium | reverse complement strand
GCTGCTGCTGTCGCCGGAGATCCTGCGCTGGATTCACCCGCCCGCCCACGGTTATCGGGACAGCCGGGAAAGTTTCGAGTCGCGAACTTCGCCTTGGTTCGATCCGTTGACCACGGCGATGACCGCCGCCCGGATCTCGATTTCGCCGCTCTTGCAGTACGAGCGAGCCGGGCGACTCGAGCTGTTTCATTCCCAAGACCCTTCCAATCCGGACCTCGGAGAAGTGATCGATGCGGTGATGGCCGCGACCTGGAAAGCGGATACTCCCGAGTCGCCCAGCGAAGCGGCGGTCGCCCGGGTGGTGGAGAACGTCGTTCTGGAGCGGCTCATCGACTTGGCGGGACATCCTCGCGCGGCCCCCGACGTGCGGGCCATCGCCAGCCTCAAGCTGGCCGAGATGTTGAACGTGTGGCAGGCGACGATCGAACTGGGTGGGGCCGAGGGCGCCCACGCCCGGGAGGCGGTTCGACGCGCCGTCGCCTTCCTGCAGCGGGCCCACCCTGAGTCCGGGGAGGCGCCCCTGCCCAATCTACCGCCGGGCAGCCCGATTGGTTCGGATTGGTAGGTTTGTAGGTTCGTAGGTTTGTAGGTCGTGGATCTAATGCCCATAGACCCATAGACCCATAGACCCATCAATGTGCTAGCTTTCTGATCTGGAGACTCGAACCATGGCACGACCAGTTACGCTTTTCACTGGGCAGTGGGCCGACCTCGATTTCGAGACCATCTGTCGCAAAGCCAAGCAGTTCGGATACGACGGGGTGGAGCTGGCCTGCTGGGGAGACCATTTCGATGTCCGGCGCGCCCTGCAGGAAGACGATTATTGCTCGGCACGCTGGGAAGTGCTGCGCCGTCACGGGCTGCAATGTCACGCCATCAGCAATCACCTCGTCGGGCAAGCGGTTTGCGACCGCATCGATTCGCGCCACAAAGCGATACTGCCGCCCCGCGTCTGGGGAGACGGCGATCCTGCCGGCGTTCAGGATCGGGCCGCAGAGGAAATGAGAGACACGGCTCGAGCTGCCGCCAAGTTCGGAGTCGGAGTGGTCAACGGATTCACCGGGAGCGGTATCTGGCACTTGCTCTACTCCTTTCCTCCGGTGGATCCCGCGGACATCGAAGCGGGTTTCGAGGACTTCGCCGAACGGTGGACCCCGATCATGGACGCCTTCGAGGAGAGCGGTGTTCGTTTCGGCCTCGAAGTGCACCCCACCGAGATCGCCTTCGACATCTGCTCGGCCCAACGCGGCTTGGAAGCCCTCCAGGAGCACGCCTTCTTCGGCTTCAACTACGACCCCAGTCACTTCGGCTATCAAGGTGTGGATTACGTCGAGTTTTTGCGCGTGTTCCGCGAGCGCATCTTCCATGTCCACGTCAAGGATGTTTTCTGGTCTTCGACGCCCCGCCTTTCGGGGGTCTTTGGCGGACACCTCGACTTTGGCGATCCGCGCCGTTTCTGGGACTTCCGTTCGCCGGGGCGGGGCCGCATCGATTTCGAGGAGATAGTCCGCACCCTCAACGAGATCGGTTATCAGGGCCCTTTGTCGGTCGAGTGGGAGGATCCGGGGATGGACCGGGAACACGGAGCGGCTGAAGCGGCGGAGTTCGTGCGCCAGCTCGACTTCGCCCCTTCGGCGACGGCCTTCGACGCCGCCTTCGCCCGCGAGGATTAGCGGTAAGTGTCGGGACGCGGAAACGCCGGCATCTTGCCGGCCATTGGCCCGATCGGACTTCGAAATTGCCAGCTGGAAGGCGGCGTTCCGATGCTGGGCGACAAAGCTCCGCAAACTTCACCGCTCCAGCAAACGTCCCACCACTTCGGGATCGTTGGTCGGCAGATCGCAGACGTAATCGCGGCAGATGTAGGCTGTCGCCTTGCCGTCGATCCGTCTCAGGTTGGCCAGGATTTCGAGCTGGCCGGCGATTCTCTCCTGAAGCGGCCCTCCGTCGGCCAGCAGCAGGACCTTGCGGGGCAAGAAGCGCGAGTGCACTTTTTGCAGGATGCGCTGCGTATCGGGAGCTCCCGACTCACCCGCGATGAGAATCTGGCGCGGCTTCTCCAGATGAAAGTCCAGTGCCACGAGGAGCTGCGGCATGGCCTGGGGCGCCCCCACGAGCCGCTCAGAATAAGAGCGAAGAGCTCGGTTCGCCGTCGTCCTCCATGTCTGGCTGTTCGTCATTTCCGCCAGCCGCAGCAGATTGAGGACGGCGATGGAGCCGGGAGCCGGCTCCGCCCCGTCGTAGTCTTCCCTCATGCGTACCAGCAAAGAGCGGTCGGCGCTCGTCGTATTGAAGAATCCGCCCGATTCCTGGTCCCCGAAGAGCTCGAGCATTCGCTCAGTGAGATCCAGCGAGAGCGCCAGCCAGCGCGACTCGAGACTGCTCTCGTAGAGATCGAGAAGGCCCTGGACGAAAAAGGCGTAGTCACCGAGAAATCCGGGGATGGCGGCCGAACCTCCCCGGTAGCGCCGGTAGAGAACCTTCTTCTCCGC
This sequence comes from Acidobacteriota bacterium, assembly GCA_041578355.1. Taxonomy (GTDB): domain Bacteria; phylum Acidobacteriota; class UBA6911; order RPQK01; family JANQFM01; genus JBFGHF01. Next base: position 1,820 of record JBFGHF010000436.1, on the reverse strand, counting down.
GTCGTAGAGACGGTCGGCCACAAATCCTGCGGCTTTTCGCGCCGCCTGCAGGTACTTTTCTTCGCCCATCACCTGGTGCGCCTTGGCGAACGCCGAGATCATCAGTCCGTTCCACGCCGTCAGGATCTTGTCGTCACGCAAAGGACGGGGCCTTTTTTCGCGGACTTGGAAGAGTTTTTTTCGGGCCGATTCCAGGGAGCGGCGAATCTCTGCTTCTGTCTTGCCCAGATCCGATGCCAGAGATTGCACATCGGTGCTTTGGTAAAGGACGTTCTTGCCTCCGAACTCTTCGAAGGGATCGCGTTCGACGTTGCCCTCCTCCTTGACACCGTAGAAGCGGGCAAAGACCCTCGCCTCCGGCCCCAGAATGGCGGCGATCTCTCGGTGACTCCACACGTAGAAGGCACCCTCCGCCTTTTCGGGGGCATGCGAGTCTGGCGAGGAAGAATCACGGGCAGGGACGCTCGTGCCACGGGGGGGGACGCTGTCGGCGTCCTCGGCGGAGTAGAAGCCGCCGCCCGTGTCGGTCATGTCGCGGAGAACGTATTCCAGGACCGAGACCGCGATCTCGCGGAACTCTCTGTCCTTGCCGATCTGATAGGCCTCCAGGTAGGCGACGGCGAGCTGGGCCTGGTCGTAAAGCATCTTTTCAAAGTGGGGGAGAAACCAGCGGTCGTCGGTGGAGTAGCGGTGGAAGCCTCCTCCCAGGTGGTCGCGCATCCCGCCCCGAGCCATCCCGCGCAAGGAATGGGTCGTCATCTCGAGCGCCTTTGGATCGCTGCTGCGATGATGCTGACGAAGCAGGAAGTTGAAGTTGACGGGACGGGGAAACTTGGGTGCGTTGCCGAATCCACCCTGCTCGGGATCGTAGGCTTGTCGATACCAATCGTAAGCCGAGTCGAGAATCTTTCGGTCCAGTTCCAAATCGGGGTCGGCCGGAGGACGCGCCATCCTCTCCAGGACCTCCGTCAGTTTGTCGGCGGCATCGACGATGCGGCTGCGGTTCCTCTCCCATTCCTCGGCCACTTTCTCGAGCAGCGGCTTGAACCCGGGCAGGTTTCCGCTGGGCTCGGGCGGGAAATAAGTGCCTCCGAAAAAGGGTTTTCGGTCGGCGGTCATGAAGACCGACATGGGCCATCCGCCGCCTCCCGTGGTGGCTTGCACGAAGGCCATATAGATCTGATCGATGTCGGGCCGCTCCTCGCGATCCACTTTGATGCTGACGAAGTGTTTGTTGAGGACCGCGGCGATCTCTGGGTTGGCAAACGACTCGCGCTCCATGACGTGGCACCAGTGACAAGTGGAGTAGCCGATGGATAGGAAGATGGGCTTTCCATGCTCGCGAGCCACTCGAAAAGCCTCCTCACCCCAAGGGTGCCAATCGACCGGGTTGTAGGCGTGCTGGAGGAGATAAGGGCTTTTCTCGTGGATGAGGCGATTGGGCTTGGGGTCTTCGAGAACGCTCGACTCCGCCTCCAGGGTCAGGAACAGGATGAGGCTCGTCCCGAAGACCAGGAAAAGCAGTGTCAGTGGTGCTCGTCGTGACATGGTGGGCGAGACACACTATACCGAATGTCGAGTGTCGAGTGTCGAATGACCGAATGAAGTCGCACCTCTGCGGATCTGCGTCCGTAGCGCTGGGATCCTATTCGAATGCGGAAGACGGAGGACGGAAGACGGAGGACAGACTAAAAAGTGTACTGAACCTGAAAATAGGCGAAATTCGCCGCTGTGTCCGGCCCCGTCTCCTCGATGAAGGGGCCGGCGAAGAAGCGAGTGTAGCCGCCCAGGAGTTGGAGGTGCCGGTCGACCCGGAAGTT
>JBFGHF010000435.1:0-4315 GCA_041578355.1 Acidobacteriota bacterium | reverse complement strand
GCCGCGCCGGTCGCGGCCGGGGCGGGGTCCGGCTGACGGCGCTCAAGGGGGCCCCACGGCGGACCAGGCGCTGACGTCGCCCGACTCGAAGCCGTCGCTGAAGATCTGATTTCCGGGCAGCGGAATCTGCTCGGTGAGGGTGGCTTGCAGGGTTCGCTCCGGTATCGAAAGCGTGATTCCCAGTCCCATCGTCCGGGTGACGTCCTCAAAAAACAGCAGGGCGGGGTCCTTGGGATCAATCAGAGAGTCGAAGGCCTGGGTGACGCAACCCAGGTTCGGAGAAGCGGGATCGGGAGTACACCGACCGCTCCCTTCGAGTCGAGAGCTCTGACCGCGGCGCGGGCGCACGACGATCTTGCCATCTCCATCGGCCAGTTCGGAAATGAAGTCGTTGGCGGGGTCCTTGTCCTCGAATTCGATCCGATACGTGATGTCGAAGAACGAATCGACTTGGAAGTCTCCGGCGCCTGTGGGGGGCGCTGCGCCGGGCATGAATTCGAGGTTGTCGGTCTCGATGCTCCCGCTTCCCCGAACCGTGATCGAGATCGAAGAGAGCACCTCGCTCATCCCGGGACCCAGCGGCACCCGCACATTTTCGGCCTTGTGCTCCAACTCGAGAAAGACCGGGACCCGCAGAGGGCCGCGCGAAAACGGGTTTTGCGCCGGCAGCCACACCGCTGCGGCCAGGCTGAGAATGACCACAACCGCAAGCAGATGCGCAACGTTCGAGAGGAACCTGGAGCCACAGAGTCGTGGAGAGGTCATGAATCATGTCCTTTCGAAGAAGAACCGCCCGAGAGGGTCGGCCGGCCAGCTGACGAAGGACGATGCTACTACGCAGGACCCGCTCAGGCAACGGAGTGGAAAAACCGGTCCGCGAACCGAATCAGGCAAGGAGGGCTTCGAACCCGGCCTGCTCGAAGTGATGGTCCTTCGTCAGAGCCTTGCGAAGCCGCAGGTCCCGCATGACGCAAAAACTGAAGCAGTCGGTGAAAGACCAGGGTTTGTCGTCATGCTGGAGAGCGAAGAAGCGGGTCACCTCGAAGCGTTCCGGCCCCATCCATTCCACGCTGCAGACTCGGGAGGCAAAGATGGTCTCGAAGAAAGGGCTCAAAAGGCGGCCCTGCCCACGGGCCCTCAGAAGAGTCGCCGTCTCGTCCAGAACGTAATCGGTCGTGACGAAAAGACCCCGTTTACCGGCAGCCCGTCTCAGAATCTCACAGGCTCTCCGGTGTGCCTGGTCATCACGGACCAGAAACGCGTAGAAACCGCTGGTGTCGACAAAGGTCTTATTCTCCATAGACGATCTGATCGATCCGCTCGTTATCGAGATCTCCCGCACTCTCCACTGCCAGTCGGGGGAGCAAGTAGAAGGGGTCGTCTCGGGGAGCGTCGTCCGGAATCAACGGCTCTAAACGTATGGCCGGTTTGCCTCGGTAGGTGAGGATGATTCGATGTCCCTTCTGGACTCTCCGGATAATCTCCGCCGCCCGCCGCCTGAACTCGAGCATCGATGTTTCTTCCATGTTGAACTCCAAGTTGAAGTTTACCACGAGGCCGTTCCAAACGCCGGCCTTTGGCTGCCTTGACCTTCACTCGGACCAGAATGCCGTTTGACGGGTGGAAAGTCCCGAAAGCCTCTCTGCCCGGTTTAGCGAAGTGAAAAGAGGACCTCTTTCGGACCCGCTTTCGCGATCAGTTCTTCGATGTGCTCCAGCAGGAGCTCTCTCCGCCGGAGCAAGGCTTTCATCTCTTCGATGGTCAGGTATCTCCTCAGTTCCTTGCGAATCGTCGCGGGCTCCAGCTCCTGCAGGCGTTGCCACAATCGGTTTTCACAGCGGCGCAGTGTGGCGGGTGCGAAGAGCACCGGCGCCGCGCGGAAGCCGCGGGTGTGGTCCACCATCCACAGCTTCCATTCGGAATCGAAGAGGATGTTTCCCAGGTTGCGATCGTCGTTGTAGAGCAGGTTGTCAAAAAAGCGCATCCGGTCGATCTGGTGGCGCCAAACCAATGGATTCTCCGGCAGCAGGCGTTTTTCGATGCGCTTCTGCTCGGTCATCGCATTCTCGATCCAAAGTTGCAGACTGCCTTTCTTGCCAAACAGCCGGCGCTCCACGACGGGTGGAATCGTGTCCAGTTCGAGCAGGCGGGCCAGACGATATGCCGCCACCTCGAAGATTGCTTCGTCCCGGCCTCCCGCCTGGATACGGCCCCCTTTGGGAAAGCTCTGGTGTACCGTGCGGAAAATGGCGTGGGCCCTGACTCCGTCCCGCTCCAACAGGACTTTGCGGGGCCGGTTGATTCCCGTCCTCAGTTTCTTGTGCGACACCACTTTGGCGTCGGATAGGAAATCGAGAACTTCCTCATCCGTCGTGAAAGGCAGGGGGTCGCCGTCGGGTCCCGTCCAGACCGCAGGCTCAGTGGCGGCCGTCAAAGGGCCCATCCAAGGACGCGCCGGGCAGAGCAAGAAAACCGCCACAACTAAGCCGCGCCGAACTATGAGTCGCCCTGGATACGTCACGGTCTCCCTCCCCGGCATCATCTCGGTGAAACTCACTCGAACTGTTCTACGCGAGATGTGGCGTAGTAGTTCGTCGGCTGGCGGACAGCCGTCGATTGGAGTTTCGCTCGTGACAGCTGGGGGGCCCGGCGCGGACCTGGGAGAGTTCGTCTCAGTAGAGCGGCGCAACGACAGGAGCTCGCTCAGCGAGTCTCCTGCGTCCCTCCATATTCCGCGCGGAGCTGGTCGGTCCTGCGCCGGGCGCTTTCCAGAGCTTGGCGGTAACGCGGGTCGCCCGCAAGGTTGACGAGTTGAGCGGGATCCGCCTCCAAGTCGTGGAGGAACTCGTAGGGCGGCGACTGCTCGAAATAGCGGGCGTAAAGAAGCTTCCGGCTGCGCAGGCCTTCCCACTTGGGGATCTTGCCCGGGTAGTCCATCAGGTGCTCGACGAAGAAGTCCTGCCTCCAGGAGGCCGGTTCCTCCCCTCGGACGAAGGGCGCCAGCGAGGAGCCCTGGTATGTCTCGGGGATTTCCACGCCCGCGAGTTCCAGGATCGTCGCGGGGATATCCACGTTGAGTGCCATGGAATCGAAGCGGCGTCCGCGCAGCCGCTCCTCGAGCCGCGGATCGAAGAGGATCAAGGGAACCCGCAGCGACTCTTCGTAATGCGACCACTTGCCCGCGAAGCCGCGGGACCCCAGGTAATACCCGTTGTCGCTCGAGAAGATGACGATCGTGTTCTCTGCCAGATTGAGCCGGGAGACCTCTTCCAGGACGCGACCCATGACATGGTCGATACCGCTGATCATCCGGTAGTAGCCCCGGATGTTCCGCTGGTATTTCTCCGGCGTGTCCCAGCGCCAGAACCAACGCTCGCGGTTGAGAGAGTCCTTGAGGAAGTCGGGTTGGCTCTCGAAGATGGCCGGGTCGGAGAGCGCGGGCGGCGCCACCGGGGCGTCCCCATAGAGACCGTCCACGACGGGCGGCCAGGGATAGTGATCGCGCTTGTCCGAGTCCTCGGCGTGAGGGGCGTTGAAGCTGACGGACAGGACGAAGGGCCGATCTCTGTCCTGCGATCTCAGGAACTCGATGGCTTTGTCGCCGGCCATCTGAGAGATGTGACGCCGGCTTCCGTCCGGCAGCTCTTTGAAATAGGGATTGCGGGTCAGCAGCTCGACCCAATCGAACATCTCACCCAGCCCGCCCTCTTCGACCTGGATGCCCAGTTTTCCCACGAACCCGGTTCGATACCCTGCCCGCCGCAACAGGGCCGGATAGCTCTGCAGCGCCAGCTCGCGCCGCAGCGGCGGAGTGCCGAAGGTGAAACCGTGGGTTCTCTCGTAGAGTCCGGTCAGGATCGTGGCGCGGCTGGCGGCGCAGATCGAGGTGGTGACGAAGGCTTCGGTGAAGAGCAAGCCCTGGGAGGCCAGCCGGTCCATGACGGGCGTCTCCAGGACCGGGTGCCCGGCGGCCCCCATCTGATCGTGGCGCTGGTCGTCGCTGAGAAAAAAGAGAATGTTGGGTGGCCGCACTGCAGCCACCCGGCAATTGGCCCAGAGAAGTTGCGCGGCCGCCAGGCACAAGACCGTCCGTAGCAGCTTCTCTCTCAAGGTGCCCTCCCAGGCAATAGACTATCACTCCGACCCAGCGCCGTTCTAAGATGCGGAGCTGGGATTGCCCCGATTTCCCTCTAGGCCGGGACTATTCACCAGCCTTCTGCTGCGGCGCCGTTATCATCCGCGCTGGCTGCGTTGCCCGCCCTCGCCCTCCTCGACGTAGTGCACGACTACGCCTGCGGGGGTCTCGGGCGTAACG
>JBFGHF010000434.1:0-4341 GCA_041578355.1 Acidobacteriota bacterium | reverse complement strand
GCGGCCCGGCCAACACCTATACGCTCGGGAATCTGGTCAGCGAGCTGGCCCGCTTTAACGGACTCGATTCGCTGCACATCGACATCTCGGTCATCAATCGGCCCGGCCAGCACTGGTCGTTGTCCGATTACGAGGACTACGCACCACTCACGGAGGTTTCCAGTCCCGACCGCTGGACGCTGGTCGATCTGCGTCCGCTGCGGCCCTATCTGCACAGCAGGATCTTCGAAGTCTCATCGGAACTGCGTGGCAAGGTCTTCGCATCCGATCTGGCTCTGGTGCTCGGCAACACCCACGAAGGCTCGATCGACTGGGCCGCACCTCTCATCGAGGCGGCCCAACAGAAACAGAATTGAGCCTGTCGAGCCGTCCAGAGGACCGAACCGCCCGGGATCTCCGCCAAAAAGCCGGACCGTCGCCGGAAGGTGTGCCGCAGCGGCGCTTCGCAGGCGTCGGCGACGATGGCGGGCAGCCTCTCGCCAAGGTGGACCGTTCAGCTTTCCCGCCGCTTGCTCACGCGCGCGGCTCAGTTGAGGCTCAACGTCGTCAAGGGCTTGTCTTGGTTCTCACGAACCAAGCTCTGAAAGGGCTGGCGTAAACGCTCAGCCCGTGGACAGCCTTACTCGCCGGGCTTGAAGGCGTTTTTCACGAGAGCCTCGTCGAACCAGTCGCCGGCCTCGCCTGTGGCGGCGAAACGGTAGAGGGCCGCCGTGAAGATTCCGGACAGAGCGGCTGAGATCAGAGAGGTCATCAGAAAGGCCAGGATCAGGACGGCGAAGGTCGCGATCAGAAGCGCCAGGCTGTTGATTGCCAACGCCAGGACGATGACCCCGCATCCCAGAATGAAGACGCCCAACAAGAGCAGGCCGAGAACCAGCCCCATGGTGAAATTGCCGGCGATCTGTTCCCCCCAGGTTTTCTTGAGCAGTCGCGCGCTCCGCTTGAGGGCCTCCAGCGGACCCACCTTCTCCGCCACCAGAACGGGAACCGCCAGAAAGACGGCCAAGTTCCAGCCCACTCCGATGAAGGCGGCGGCGATCTCGCCTCCCTTGCCCCAGGCGGAGAGCAAGCGGAGCAGCAGACCGACCGTAGCGGCGATGACCGCGTAGCCCAGGATGTTGCGGATATTCTTGGCGGCCATGCGTAAGCCGTCTGCGACGGAGGGATCGCCTCCTTCCAGCCGGATCATGGCCGCACCGACGAGTGCCGAGTTGAGGAATATGATGACCGTGTATTGGGTCACGAAGAAGAGGAACACCACCACCCACTCGGCGATCCCCGATTCGGAATCAAAAAGTCCGCCCAGCGCCGAAGGAACGATAAAAGCGATGGTCACGAGCACAACGGCGACGGCTGACAGGATCGGCAGGAACAAAAGCTCCTTGTCGGCCCTGAGCACGGCGGCGCTGGCTTTGACGAGAGTCCAGCTGTTGCGGAGTTTCTGTATCACGGCAAGCCCTCCCTGATGCACCTCGAAAGTAGACTGGCGCAGTATGGCACCGGCCTCGTTCACTGTCCAGAGCCAAGGGGCTAACACCGGATGTCGCAACGGTGCGGGGCTCCGTGTGCCATCCGGCGGAGCCATTCAGAATAGCCACGGTTTTTCCACGAGACCCGATGCCGAGACCCGAGACCCGAGCTGGTCGCAGCGCCGTTTCCCCCAATCGCTGGGCGGTTTGCCGCAGCCGTCGATGGAGGAATCGTCGGTGGGACCGGCCACAGCGCCGTCTCCTTTGTCGGCAGCGGGAGACCGCGAATTGCACCGCGGACGCTGCTGCAGCTCAAGGCGCACTCCTCGAAGTTTTCCGGATCTCATCCACTCCCGAGCGAATACAGGAAGATGCAGGCCGCCGCCAGACCGAGGGCGCTTCTCACCGCGTGCAGCCTTCCCCACTGCAAAAGCAGGTTCCGCGTACTTTCGGCGCCGCGGTCGAGACGAGCGTCGAGCAGCTTGTTGTTGGTGGGCATGATGGCGAGGAAGGTGAAGGGGACGACGGCGAAGATGGCCGCCGCTCCGACCAGCCACAAGGACGATCCGCCCAAGGCCCAAGTCGCGACGCCGACCAGCGTCGAGAGCAGTGCCAGCGACGCCTGCATCACCGCGGCGCGCCGGTAGCTGGGACCGAACACGGTCGCGGCTATCTCCGTGCCGCACTCGAGCCGCGCCGGATGCTCGACCAGATTGACATAAATAGCTGCCCCGGCGAACAGCGCACCGGAAAGAGCCGCGATAAAACCCGATATCTCCATGGGCCCGTACTCTAACAAGAAAGTTTGCCAAACACCGCGTCCGGCTCGTGAAAGACTCTTCGCGATCCCGATTCCGATTCCGAATCGCGAGCGGCCGGCGGGACTCTGCTTGACGGGCGGAATCGCAGCGACCCGCTCGGGTCTCGGGTCTCGCGTCTCGACATCGGGTCTCGTGAAAGACCCTGCCGAGAACGAAGACAACTGGCGATGGAGAGAATTGAGAGTTGCAGCGCAGTAGTGCAAACTTGTCGGCATGAATCGTTCGGAGGAACTGTGAGTCGAGAGAAAACTTCGCGACACGCCCGCCCCGCCGGGGGGCACGCGTCGCCCGGACCCGAACCGAGTCACGCCGAGCGGGCCCGCACGATGGTCTACCTGGGCCGGCTGGGAACGCTTTCCACTCTTTCCAGGCGCCACAGCTCTTGGCCCTTCGGTTCGATCATGCCCTACGGGCTGGACGGCTCGGGACAACCCACTTTCCTGATCAGCAGCATGGCCATGCACACCCAGAATCTGCTCAGCGACGAGCGGGCCAGCCTTCTGGTGGCGGAAGCGGCCTCTGCCGAAGACCCGCTGGGCGCCGGACGGGTGACCCTGATGGGGCGGGCGGTAAAAATTCCGGAAAGCGATTTGGCCTCGCTGCGAAAGGCTTATCTGGCCCGCCATCCCCGGGCCTCCTACTGGGTCGATTTCGGCGACTTTTCCTTCTTTCAGCTGCAAATCGTGGACGTCTACTTCGTGGGCGGCTTCGGGGTCATGGGGTGGGTTTCCGCCGACGAGTACCGGCAGGCCGAGCCCGACCCCCTGGCGGAGTCCGCGCGCGGAATCATCGAGCACATGAATGAGGACCACGTCGAAGCCATGCTCCTTCTCGCCCGCGGCCTGGGCGGTGTGGATGGGAAAGACGTGCGCATGACTGCTGTCGACCGCTTCGGCTTTCAGCTGCGCGTCGAGACTTCCGAGGGAGTGCGCGGAGTCCGCATCCCCTTCGAGAGCGAGTCTCGGTCGGCCGCCGAGGTGCGGCGGGTGCTGGTCAAGATGGTCCGCGACCTGCGCCGCGAGTGAGGCCGACCCGCCCCGGATTCATCCACCCTCCGCAGTCCTCAACCCGGCACAGGAATTGCTGAAAAAGTCGGTGAAGACATCGGGTCGGATCATCTGCGCTTTGCACCGGCGCCTTTTCTCGAGGGAGGAGCCCGATGAAAAATCGAGAAGCTTCCCGGGCATTGAATCGAATCGCGAAGCTGCTGGCCGTGGCCGCGACGCTCACGACTCTCGCGGTCCTTGTAGTGGCGGCCGCCGCTGCCGAGGGTGACGAGAAGTTCAGCTATGCCAAGATCGTGCGCGGCAAGAGCCTCTACGGCACATGGTGCGTGAGCTGCCATGGCGACGAGGGGAAGGGCGACGGGCCGGTGGGTCCTCATCTCAGGCCGGAGCCCAGTGACCTGACGCTTTTGAGCAAGAAGAACGGCGGCGTTTTCCCCTTCGATTCGGTCAGCGCAATGGTCGACGGGCGCAAGAGAGTCCCCGGTCACGGCAGCAAGGACATGCCCGTCTGGGGCGATGCCTTTCACGTGGTCGACGAAGAGGGCGGCGAAGAGGGAGTGAAGCAGAAGATCAATGACCTGGTTCACTTTGTGCGGTCCATCCAGCTCGACAAGGAGTGAAACGCGCCGGACTGGTCCATGGCGGCTCAATCCCGTCCTGACGGGGATTGCCCTGACGCCACGGTGATCACCCAAAAGCTGTGAGGCCGTCTCTTGCGGTTGCTTCCCCGAAGGACCTTGATCGAATTGGGCCCCGGCTGCATCCAAAGAAGAGATGCGAACTGTAGCAACAGGAAACGCTGGGGAGAAGCGCCTGAAATGGGCGGCCTTGGCATTGGCCGCGGCCTTCGTCGCGCCGCTGGCCCTGCCGGCGCAACAACCGACCATTCGCGCCGACGTGGAGGCCGTCATCGTCAACGTCCTGGTCACGGATCGCAACGGACGTCCCATGGCCGGCCTCGAACGTGACGATTTCCGGATCTACGAAGACAAGGTGGAGCAGGAAATTACAAGTTTTTTCGCCGTGGATGCCCCCTTTAGCGTG
>JBFGHF010000433.1:0-4341 GCA_041578355.1 Acidobacteriota bacterium | reverse complement strand
GACAACGCCCGCGGCGTCGAAGGCTATTTCCCCTGGTGGGACACGATCGCTTCGGACGGTGTGCCCGGTTTCGAGGTTCGGCCCCGGCATGTGGTCATTCCCGAATTCAATCACGTCCGACGCTTTTTCTCGATTCACCGAAGCCTCGAGCAGGCCGGCTTCAAGCAGCCGGAGATCGAGAGAATCCTGGGAGGGAACTGGATTCGGGTGTTGACCGAATCACTGGGCTGAGGCTCAGCGGAGCCGCAGGGACGCGAAAGACCGCCGAATTGACGCCGGTGGGCTTCTATCCTGCGTCAATTCGGCGGCCTCAGCGCTTGCCGAGAAAGGAGCTACTGGGTAGCCCCCTCGGCAACAGCAACATCGTCCAAGGGCTCGTAGATGATCGCCTCCGGCACTTCGTTGTAAATCGCCGGGATCGACCGCAGATAAGCGTATACGGCCTTGATGTCCCGGTCTGTCAGGTTGCGGTAGGCGTGCCACGGCATGGGCGGCAGTATGGGGCGCGCAATGCCCCAATGACGCCCGCTGCGAAGGGTCTGGATGAATTGGTCCTCCGTCCAGATTCCCAGGCCTGTGTTCTCATCCGGAGTCAAGTTGGCGGCGAAGCTGACTCCCCAAGGTCCGTTGTAAGCCGTGTTGGTGTCGGTGCCGGCCCAAACCCAGGGCTCAGGCAAGGCGGCGGGAGTCACTGCCATCTCCCGGGGATGGCCCGAGAGCATTCGGGTCATATCCGGTTCCGGGCCGCGTTCGGTCATCACCCAGGGGGTGTGGCAGTCGTTGCAACCCAGAACACTGACCAGGTAACGGCCTCTCTCGACCTGCCGCCCGTTCACCGAAGCTTGAGTCAAGCGGCAAGAAGAAAGGCCCAGTAGAAGAGTGCCGACTGTACCCGCCACAAGGAGAGCTCGAGCGGCAGCAACGGCAGTCCCGGAAGTCCTCTCCGGGGTTCGGCTCGAGAAAAGCCGAAGAGATCGTTCAGTCACAGTTCCACCTCCTATTGGCAGAACTCGCAAAAACTGATTCTAGCACTAATCGGGTCGAGCGGGAATTGAAAAATATGCAATTGTGGTGGGTATTTATAGAGCGCTTTCAGGTGCACCGGGTTCTTTGCTCGATGTAGCTGTTGTCGGCGATTCGGAGTCCGACCCGAAGGCACAAGCGGCAGCCGCCCGCTCCAAGCGCGTGATCGAAATCCTGCAACTCCTCGACATCGAGATCGTGCACGCGCCGGTCAACTAGCCTGCCGGTCGTTGCTGTTTTGGAAGGGACGGGGGATCGAATTCCCGAGGAGAACGACCTAGAATGGAAGGCACCGACAAAACAAGGCGAGGAAAGGCCGCGGTCAGGGCGGTGCGGCGATCGGAAAACTCTCGCCGGACTGAAAGGGACGAGGCACCATGACCAAGAGACGAGAATTCATCAAAAAGAGCGTCAGCGGCGCGGCCGGAATCGCGATGGGGGGACTGGGCTTCAGCGCCAAGTCCTACGGCTCGATCATCGGCGCCAACGACCGCATCAACTTGGCGGTGATCGGCATCCGCAACCAGGGTACCGTGCATCTCAATCGCTTCTGCGCGCTGAGAGACAGCCACAATGTGGTCGTTCGGACGCTCTGCGACCCCGACGAACTGCTCTTCGACCCCGCTTCCAGGATCGTGACCGAAAGGACCGGTGTGGAACCCTCGATCGAGTGGGACATCCGAAAGGTCTTGGACGACCGGGACGTCCATGCCGTTTCGATCGTTACGCCCAACCACTGGCACGCACTGGCCACCGTCTGGGCCTGCCAGGCCGGAAAGCATGTCTATGTCGAGAAACCGGCCTCCCACAACATTTGGGAAGGCCGAAAGATGGTCGAAGCGGCCCGCAAATACGATCGCAGGGTCCAGGTCGGGTTGAACAACCGGTCCTCCGAGAATGTGCGGGAGGCCATCCGGTTTCTCCGCGAGGGCGGGATCGGCGACGTCTTCATGGCCCGGGCTCTCTGCTTCAAGGCGCGCGATTCCTACGGCATCGCCGCGGACAGCGAGCCTCCCGCGACCTTCCATTACGACCTCTGGCTGGGACCCGCGGCCTATCGTCCCTACAACGAGAAACGGAGCCACTACCGGTGGCATTGGTATTGGGATACCGGAAACGGCGACACCGGAAACACCGGGCCTCATCAGCTCGACATCGCCCGCTGGGGGATGAACCAGAACGAACATCCGGTTTCGGTCTACTCCGCGGGCGGCATTTACGGGTTCAAAAAGGAACTGGGCCCGCCGGAAAGCCGGACTCCCGGGAGGATGGTATACGGCGGAGTCGAGGTTTACGGCCGCGACAAGACTTCGCAGGAGACCCCCAACACCCAGACCGCCACCTTCACATACGACGACGGGACGATGCTCGAGTTCGAGACCCGGGGCCGCTACACCAACCATGAGGGAAGCAGCGGTCAGGAAGTCGGGAACCTCTTCTACGGAACCGAGGGGTGGCTCGAGATCAGCGGGTCCCGGTGGAGAGCGTTCCGGGAGCGGGAGAGAAAGCCCTTTGCAGGCTCGTCGGGAGACCGGCCGGACCGGGCGAGTCACTTCGCCAATTTCCTCGAAGCGGTGCGTTCCGGCAAGAACGAGGACCTGCACTGCGACATCGAGGAGGGATTCTACTCGAGCACCCTTCCTCACCTCGCCAACATCTCGTACCGCGTCGGCCGCTGTCTGAACTTCATGGGCTCGGAAGAAAAGTTCGCCGGCGATGCCGAAGCCGACAAGCTGCTGACCCGCGAATACCGCAAGCCCTACGTGGTGCCGGAGAAGGTCTGAGCGGGCTGGCTTCGCGGGTTCGGGTCTCGGAATCGGGTTGGCAATCGCAGCAGGTGAGGGGGCCTGAGGTGGGGGTTAGTCACTCTTCCTCAATTCAGCCTCTAGGCGTTCGGCCAAAAAGACTTTGAGTAGGGACTGGTAGGGGACATCCATCTTGTTGGCCAGCGTTTTCAGCCCTTCGACCATCGACTCGGGAAGTCGGATTGAAATTGTCTTGGTGGACGGTTTTAGTTTCGGAAGGACGACTCGTTCCGCCCCCGACCAATCGACGTAGTCGGCAGAATCGTGCGTTTGCCAGAATCGGCGTTCTTCTTCTTCAGTTTTGAACTTAGGCAACCGTTTTTTCATTTCTCGTACCGTTGACTCTCCGACGGGGTCATGTCTCTCGCCGAGATGACCCGCACTTTGTCTTGCCTGATCGTGAAGGCGACAAACAAGCCGCGGCCCAAATCTGTCCGGCCGAGCGCGTAGTAACACTGCTCGGCGGTGGAATGGGGGCGGTCGCGCCGAACGACGAGAGGTCGGTTGAAAAAGACCTCTTCACACTCGATCTGGGAGACGTCATGCTTTTGCCAGTTTTTCGTTGCGTTCCCCTCGTCCCACTGAAAACCCGTGCAATCACGAAGCCTTCGGAGGGGTTTCACCATATGCCGTATGTATACCATGAAAATATACAAATGGCCAACTTGACGGGGTCTAGGGGCGGCGCTTTGCTCAACCCGGCTGAAACCCCTCGCAGGGAGCTTTGGTGCTGGCCGGGGACGGGAACTAGCGGGATCGAATCCCGGCCCTCACTCGGGGTCGGGTTCGGGTTTGCGGTGGGGACGGGATGTGACAGGCAGGGATGCCTGTCTTCCGTTTGGGGGCTCAATCTTGCGCGGTGTGGACGGTGCGGCCGGCGACGATGGTTCGCAGGACTCGAATGTTCTGAATCTCGACGGGGTCGATCTCCAGGGGATTCGCCGAGAGGACGGCGATGTCGGCCTGCTTGCCCGCTTCCAGGGCGCCCAGGGTGTCTTCCTGGAAGATGGCGTAGGCGTTGTTGGCGGTGTAGCAGCGCAGGGCCTCTTCGACGCTGATCTTTTCTTCGGGGACCCAGCCTGCGGGGTTTTTGCCGTCCAGTGTGCGGCGGGTGACGGCGGCGTAGATTCCCAATAGCGGACTCATAGGCGCCACGGTCCAATCGCTGCCGAAAGTGACGACGGCGCCCGCGTCGAGAAGGCTGCGAAAGGCGTAGGTGGTCTGGATGCGCTCGGGCCCGACGCGTTTCTCGGCCCAACGGCCGTCGTCGATGGCATGGTAGGGCTGCATCGAGGCGATCACCTTCATCCGTCCAAAGCGCTCGATCGCCTCGCGAGTCAGGTGCTGGGCATGCTCGACCCGGTAGCGCCTGGGCGCCGGGTCGCCGTCGGAGATCTTGTCGAAGAGGTCGAGGAGCTGGTCGTTGGCCCGGTCGCCGATGGCGTGGATGACCAACTGAAGTCCGGCCTCTTCGTCGGCGGGCCGCATCAGCTTCTCCATGTTGCCCTCGGGG
>JBFGHF010000432.1:0-4345 GCA_041578355.1 Acidobacteriota bacterium | reverse complement strand
CTTTCCGATGTGGATCATCTTGGTGCCGGTGTCGGCTTGCTGCCGTCCCTTGGTCATGGCCACCGAATAGAACTCGCCGATGGAGTTGTCTCCCAGCAGAATGCAGCTGGGGTACTTCCAGGTGATGGCGGAACCGGTTTCCACCTGCGTCCAGGAGATCTTGGAGTTGACTCCCAGGCATTTCCCCCGCTTGGTGACGAAGTTGTAGATGCCGCCCTTTCCGTTGGCGTCTCCCGGGTACCAGTTCTGGATGGTCGAGTACTTGATCTCGGCGTCGTCCAAGGCCAGCAGTTCGACGACCGCGGCGTGCAGCTGGTTTTCGTCGCGCATCGGGGCCGTGCAACCTTCCAGATAGCTGACGTAGCTGCCCTCTTCGGCGACGATCAGGGTCCGCTCGAACTGACCTGTGTTGGCCGCGTTGATCCGGAAGTAGGTGGAAAGCTCCATGGGGCAGCGGACGCCCTTGGGGATGTAGCAGAAAGAGCCGTCGCTGAAGACGGCCGAATTCAGGGTGGCGAAGAAGTTGTCGGTGTAGGGGACCACCGAGCCCAGGTACTTCTTGACCAGGTCCGGGTGCTCCTGGACCGCCTCGCTGAAGGAGCAGAAGATGATTCCCAAATCGGAGAGTTTTTCCTTGAAAGTGGTGGCGACGGAAACACTGTCGAAGACGGCGTCGACGGCCACGCCGGCCAGCATTTCCTGTTCCCGAAGAGGAATGCCCAGCTTCTCGTAGGTTTCCAGCAACTCCGGATCCACCTCTTCCAGGCTCTTGGGGCCGTCCGCCTTCGACTTGGGCGCCGAATAGTAGACCATTTTCTGATAGTCGATGGGCGGATAATGGACGAAGGCCCAAGTGGGCTCCGTCATCGTCAGCCAATGACGATAGGCTTTGAGCCTCCATTCGAGCATGAATTCGGGCTCTTTCTTCTTGGCCGAGATGATCCGGATGATGTCTTCGTTCAGCCCCGCGGGAATCTCATCGGTTTCAACATCCGTGTAGAAGCCGTACTTGTATTCCTGTTCCGCGAGTTTATGTAGTCGTTCTGTATCCGTGGCCATATTCACTCCTTTCGCCGAACTTCCGGGGGTGTCACTGAAAGGATGTCTCTCAGACCCCGCCGGATTCAGCGAAAACTCAGTTCATTCCCGCCTCCAGCGCAACCAGTGATTCGCGGGGGCTGCCCATTTCCGCTATGGAGACCGTTTCCAGCGCCCGCTTGACCCGGCTGTTGATGCGCGCCCAGTTGTGCCGCACCCTGCAGGTGTGCTCTTGTCGGCAATCGCCGGGGTGGACGATGCACTCGGTCATGGCGAAGGGGCCGTCCATGGCGGCGATCACCTCCGCCACGGAAATCTGCGAGGCGCTGCGCGACAAAGCGTAGCCGCCTTTCGAGCCCCGCTGCGAGATCAACATGCCGCGCCGGGCCAGGGTTTTGAGAATCTTGCTCACCATCGGCAGCGGCAGACCAGTCTCGTCCGCCAATTCGCGAGCACTGAAGAGGAGGCTCTTCGATGTCCCGGCCAGATGGGAAAGAAGCAGAATTCCGTAGTCGGTCTCTTTGCTGATGCGAATCATTTGCTGGATTCCGATTCTAAATGGTACGGTTCCGGTCCTATTTAAAAACCGAGTATCCTACACAAGGATGTGGGCTGTCAACTGCTGAGCGCTCACCGCCGGACCCGTGGCAGCATTCGGTCACGCAGCGGGCGCTGAGCGCCGCGCGGTGCTAGACTTCGAAGCGCATCTCGAGGAGAGAAGATGATGACCCGACACCGATTCATATTTGGCCTCGGCTGCTTGATCCTGCTCTGCGGTCAGGCAGTCTCGCACGACCCCCGTTATCGGACTCCCATTCGCATTCCCGACATTCCGGGATACAAGACGCTCAAGTGTGACTTCCACACCCACACCGTCTTTTCCGACGGGGCCGTCTGGCCCGACATCCGGTCCGAAGAGGCTTGGCGGGAGGGACTCGATGCGGTGGCCATCACCGAGCACATCGAGTATCAACCGCACAAAGAGGATCTTCCCACCAACCATGAGCGCTCCTTCGAGATCGCCAAGCCGCACGGCGATCGGCTCGATGTCATCGTGATCAAAGGTTCGGAGGTCACTCGCGACATGCCGCCCGGCCACCTCAACGCGGTCTTCCTCGAGCAGGCGGGTCCGCTCGACACCGAGCCGTGGTCCCAAGCGCTCGAGGAGGCGCACAGCCAGGGGGCTTTCATTTTCTGGAACCACCCCGGCTGGGACGGTCAGCAGTCGGACGGCGTGGCGCGCTGGTATCCCGAGCACACGGATCTCGTCGAAAAGGGGCAGTTGCGGGGGATCGAGGTCATCAACGCGCGGGAATACTATCCAGAGGCCCACCGCTGGTGTTTGGAGAAGAACCTGACGATCCTGGCCAACTCCGATATCCACTGGCCCCTCAACCTCGACTACGACGTGCGTCAGGGAGACAAGCGGCCGGTGACGCTCGTCTTTGCCGAGGAGCGAAGCGCGGAAGGGATCAAGAAGGCCCTCTTCGCGCGACGCACGGCCGCTTACGCAGCGGGCATGCTGATCGGCAAGGAGGAATTCCTGGGGCCGATCTTCGAAGCTTCGGTCGAGGTGCTCAACAGCTCAGTGGAGCTTCGGGGCACTCGCCCGTCGTTCGTCCGAATCCACAATCACTCGGAGATTGATTTTGAGCTGACAGGCGCCAGCAGCTTTGTCGAGATCTCGGCTCCCGACGAGCTTGTCTTGAGGGGAGAGAGCACGGTGCTCCTGCAGATTCGATCCACTTCGCGGGAACGCTCCGGGAGCAAGTCCTTCCGGTTGGGCTATTCGGTCGACAATCTGAAGCTGACTCCCGACCGGACGCTCTCGATCGCCTTTCCGATCGAGGTCACGTTCGTGCCCGAGCCGGAAGAGTGAGAGATCGTCGGCAGTCGGCAGTCCGCAGTCGGCCGGCAGTTCTTGGAGAAACGGAAGTCTGGTGGGATTGAACCGAAAGGAGCGCGCGCCCCTTTTTCTTGTCGTTCTCCTGGCCTCGGGTCTCTCTGTCGGCTGCCATTCCGGCGTGGTGCTCGATTCAGCGGCCCAAGGACATTTCGGGATCCGCCTCGAGACACTGCTCAAGGAGGAGGTGAACCGCGAGAGAAAGGCCCGCGGACTGAGCGTCCTTCGGACGGAGGCGGATCTGATCGCGGCGGCCCGGGCCCACAGCCGGGACATGTTGCGGCGCAACTTCTTCTCCCATCGCAACCCGGACGGCCTCGACGCTCAGCGGCGCGTTGGGCAGTCTCATCGACGGCTGATCGGGACCGTCGGTGAGAATCTCTGGGCGGGGTCCGGATACGCCGACCGCAACGAGTTGCAGCTCGCCCGACTGATTTTCCGCAGTCTCATGGGCAGCCCGTCGCATCGTGAGAACATCCTGCGCCCGCAATTCAGTCACCTGGGAATCGGGGTCAGTGGAGACCGGGGGGAATTGCGCGTGACGCAGCTGTTCGCTTCGGTGACCGCTTATTTGCGCCGACCTCTTCCCCGCCAGGTTCGCCAGGGAGCGCCGCTGGATTTGGCGGCCGAGAAGAAGGCGCCCCTGCGCTATGAGTATTGGTCGATCGGCGGGAAGCGGGCCGCAGCCGGGCCCTTCCCGGTGTCCGGCGCCCGCGCCCAAGCCCCCCGCGGGGTCTATCAGTTGCGATTCCACTTCCCCGCGGGCCGAAGCGGACGACGGACCCTTTTCGACGTCGTCTACGGACCGGAAATCGAGTTGAGGTAGGTGGCGGCCCCCAGCGGGCGTGTTGCCCAACGCCGAATACCTGTGATTCGGAGCAGCACCTCTGACAGAGCCGCGTTCGTGAGAACGCGGACAAGACGCAGCGGGAGTTTGTCTTCGCTCTCACCAACGAATTCGCTAGCCTCTTCGCTCCCAACTCCCGGACCATCCCGTAACCCGGCCGATTACGAATACGATTACGACTACGATTACGAGACCTCTCGGCGGTATGAGGTCGCTCGCTAACGTCTAGATCTTCTCCACGTCCGCCGCGTCGATCTCGCAGGCGACCGATTGCTGGATCAGGTCGATGGAGAGGACAAAGGTGTAGCGGTTCTTTTTCTCCAGCAGAATTCCTTCCACGCCGCGCAGCGGACCCCGCACGATGCGCACCCGATCGCCGCTCGACAGGTAGGGATACGGGTCGTACTCCATCTCGTTGAAGACAAGGTTCTTGACCGCGCGGATTTGAGCGTCGGGGATCGGCTCCGGGACCTGATTGAATCCCACGATCCGGACCACTGAGGGGACCTTGAGGATATCCAGCCGTCTCTCGCGAATGGGGACGTGGACGAAGAGGT
>JBFGHF010000431.1:0-4352 GCA_041578355.1 Acidobacteriota bacterium | reverse complement strand
GGGCCTCTACCATGTTCTTCACGGAGCCATCTCGCCCATCAACGGCATCGGACCCGAAGACCTCAAGATCAAAAACCTCTTCGAGCGATTGCGCGACAGCCAGGTCGAAGAGGTCATTCTGGCCACCAATCCCACGATCGAGGGGGAAGCCACCGCCCTTTATCTCTCCAAATTGATCAAGCCCCTCGAGATCAGGGTCTCCCGCATCGCCTTCGGAATTCCCGTGGGCAGCGAGCTCGAGTATGCCGACGAAGTGACCATTTCGCGGGCCATCAGCGCCCGCCAGACCGTTTAGGCGGCGTGGAGCTTTTGGAGTCCGGGGGCTTGCGCCCGCTTTTTCTTTTCAATTTCCTCTTTTTCTTATAGACAAGGTACCGCGCCTGCGATCCCAACTACCCGTAAACCCGCCTTCCTTGACTTCAAAGCCCCTGAAAGTTTGTAATAACCGACTCCGAGCCAGTACGGAGGAGTACCGAAGTGGACGTAACGGGCCCGACTCGAAATCGGGTTGCCCGGTGAAGAGCCGGGCACGTGGGTTCGAATCCCACCTCCTCCGAAGTCTTTCCCGGAGAGGTGTCCGAGTGGCTGAAGGAGCACGCTTGGAAAGCGTGTGTACGGGGAACCGTACCGTGGGTTCGAATCCCACCCTCTCCGCCAGTTCTTCTAAGTATCTAAAATTCAGTTAGTTAAAGATCCGCCGAAATCCAGCCACCAAGACAGGCTACCAGGCAGATGTAAATGCAGCGGAAGCCCGATTCCATTGCGTCAGTTTTTGGGTCAGTAGCGCCGTAGCTATGGGCCGATATCCCCCTCCATCCCGCAACTCTGCAATTCTCGGAATCGGGCACGGAGCGGCCCAGCAGGGTGCGCGCGCCCTGTGCAGAGTTGGTGGTCGACCGTGTTCGGCCCGGCGCCAATCCCGAACACTGACGGCGGCGCTGGGAAATTGACGGTTCTTTCTTCGACGCTCCCCTGAAGCAACCCTCGTTGATTCAACATAACTTGCTTTCTCATCGACACTTGCGGAAGTTGCGACGGATCGCTCCGAAGATTGGCACTCGTCTTGCTCCTCCCAACAGCGGTCCGCTTGGAGGCGGGCCTCGGAATCGAGGGGTTTTTTGGCGCGGCTCACTTCGCTTGCCGAGCTGAATACCACTTCTCCTCCCTCGAAAACGTTGCGGACATTCATGAGAAAAGAATTTCATCGAACTCTGATTTCGCTGCTGGTGATGTTCCTACTCACCTTGGCGACGACGCTCTGGTTGAAAGGGGCCGGACCGAGACAGTTCTTGAACCGGCTCGACGACCGAATCTCGCCGCGGTTGGCTGAAGAGATTCTCTTCCTGGCGCAAAGACCCCACTACGACTTCGAGGTTCCCCTGATCGTGACCTTTCACGGTCCCGCGCGGGTTCCCCTCGAGGGCAGGGCCGTGCCTCTGGTCGACGGCATCGCTCTGGAACTGCGCAGCCACCAGATCCTCTCCCTGCTGGAACACCCCGACGTGAAGTACATCACCGTCGATGCACCGATTCGAGCGACGATCGATGACGACAGCAGCGACGACAGTGAAGACGTCTACGTTTGTGAGGACGACGATTCGAGTGACGATTCCAGTGACGATTCCAGTAGCAGCAGCGATTCCAGTTCTGCCGAGAGTTCGTGCGTGTCCAACCGGGACATCCTCAAGGCCCTGGGAGCCGAACAGGTCATGCAAACCTTGCAGGGTTTGGGCGAGGTCGTCGCTGTTTTCGACTCGGGGATGGTCGACACCGACTTGACCAACCGAGTGCTGGAACGATGGGACTTCACAAATGGCGACACGGAACCCAAAATCGAATCCGACGACGCAGTCGAAGACTATGAATATGACGAGTACGGTCATGGATCTCATGTCGCCGGAATCATCGGGGGAGACGGGAGCAGCTCCGGAGGGCGAGTGAAGGGTTTGGCGCCCAAAGCCAAGTTCCTCAGTGTCAAGGTGGTGGATTCGAACGGCAAGGGCAAGACCAGCCATCTCATCAATGCAATCGACTGGCTGCTCGAGAAGAAGGACCTCTACGGTATCCGAGTCGCCAATCTTTCGCTTGGCCACCCACCCCTCGAGTCTTATCAGAACGACCCGCTCGGTCAGGCACTGGAAAAGATGGTCAACGCGGGGATCGTCGCGGTCGTATCGGCCGGAAACCTGGGCAAGACGCAGAACTATCCCAAGATGTGGGGCTCGATCACCAGCCCTGGCAATCATCCGGCCGCGATCACGGTGGGAGCCGTCAACACCAAGGGAACGGCCACTCTCGCCGACGATGTTGCCACCAGTTACAGCTCGCGCGGCCCGACTTATCCGGACGGCCTCTTCAAGCCCGACATAAGCGCCCCCGGCAACAAGATCCCGTCGGTTCGCTCGCGCCGAAGCTGGATCGACACCAACCATCCCGAACTGCGGGCCGGAACCAAGCATGCCAAGCTGAGCGGAACATCGATGGCTGTCGGTTTCGTGAGCGGCACGGTCGCCCTGATGCTCGATGCCAATCCGCAGCTCACACCGCAGATGGTCAAGGCCATCCTGATGCTGACGGCGATCAAGCTGGACCAAGCGCACATGCTGGAACAGGGGAACGGCTTCCTCAATACCGAGACTGCCGTGGCCCTGGCCAAAGCCGTCGACATGAACAGCCAGACCGTCACCCGGAACGTTCAGCCTTACCGCTTTATCGACGGGCGTCAGGAATGGGCCGGCGGGGCTTTCGCGTTCGGAGACCGCATCGTCTACAGCGCCCTGGTCGACTCGAGCGCCCAATTCTGGGGGAGCGGCATCGACTGGGAAAGCCACCTCTTCTGGAGTGACAGCTCCTTCTGGACGGACGGCCTTTTCGAGCCCGGCAGCGTCATCTGGGGAGATTCCTCTCTTTGGGCCGACAGTACCTTTTGGACCGACTCCGTTTTTTGGACCCAAGCCTTGGTCTGGACCGACTCCCTTCTCTGGAGCGATTCCTTCCTGTGGAGCGACAGCACCTTCTGGACCGAATCCATCGGCTTGACCCGCTACACGGGTGACCCTTAAGCAGAGGTACGCAAACAGCCTGCCCTGCTTCTGAAACATCGCCGCTGCGTCTTCCCGCTCATCCCGACTCTAAAGCCCTCGATATCAACACTCGAAATTTGACGCAAGAGAGGTGTTATTGACGCTTCGCTGAGACGCCGGTCAACCGCCTCTGGAGATAAGCTTCTGTTTTTCAGCATTTTAGAAGAATTGTCAAAAAAAATCCGGCATCGCTCCTAAGTGGCACGAGCTTTGCTTTGGTTCATTGCGAGGCGAAATAGCGGAAGCTGCTTCGAGGGTTAGCATGATTTTGAGACAAATGAATCGCCAACGACCACACAGTTCGCTCCTGGCCGGAATTCTGCTCTTCATTGTCGGGCTTGGCACGATTTCCCACGCCCAGGAGCGCTCCCGGACCTCCGCCGCGATCAGACAGCTGGAGGAGAGAATCTCTCCCGTCTTGCTCGAGCACGTCCAGGCCGTACTGTTCCGCCCTCAATATGATTACCCCTTCCCTGTCATCGTCCAAGTCGCCGAGGATGAATTCGATGCTCGGGCC
The DNA here is from genome assembly GCA_041578355.1 of Acidobacteriota bacterium. Lineage (GTDB taxonomy): Bacteria > Acidobacteriota > UBA6911 > RPQK01 > JANQFM01 > JBFGHF01. The sequence continues at coordinate 752 of JBFGHF010000431.1, read as the reverse complement.
ACGGACTGGGGAGGCGAAGAAGACGCCAATCCCTTACCGGTTGTCAACGGCTACGCCACGCAGCTGACGGCCCGTCAGATCGCCGAGCTGCTGAAATCGACTCGAGTCGAATACGTCACCGTCGACATGCCCGTCCGGCCGGCCGGCAAGGGCGGAAACGGCAAGGGAAGCCCCAGCGACACCGCGGGCCCGACCGCCGATCCCTCGGCGCTGAAAGCCATCGGCGCCGACCGAGCCCACGCCGCCAGCTACAAAGGTGGCGGGGTCACCGTGGCACTCTTCGATTCAGGCATGCAGAATCATCCCGACCTGAAGACGAAGGGTGCGGTTCGAGCCGGAGTGGATTTCTCGTCCGGCATCGCCAAAGTCCATCTCAATGCCAACGGAGACGATTACGGTCATGGCGCTCACGTCTCCGGAATCATTGCGGGCAACGGCAGAAAGTCCGGGGGCCTTTACTCCGGAGCGGCCCCCAGGGCCAAGTTTCTCGACGTCAAGGTGATCGGAGCGGACGGGACGGGCAAGACCAGCAATTTGATCAAGGCCATCGATTGGGTGATCGCAAACAAGCGCCGGTATGAGATCAGCTTGGCCAACCTTTCGCTGGGGCATCCGCCGGTGGAGTCCTACAAGAAAGACCCGCTCTGCGCCGCCGTCGCGCGTATGATCGACGCGGGCATCACCACTGTGATCTCCGCGGGCAACCTTGGAAAGACCGCCAAGCTCGGAAAGATCTGGGGCGCCATCAACAG
>JBFGHF010000430.1:0-4385 GCA_041578355.1 Acidobacteriota bacterium | reverse complement strand
CGATTGGGCGCCTGGATGACACCCGCCATCATCGCCGACTCGCTCAGGGTCAGGGCGGCCAAGTCCTTTCCGAAAAAGTCCCGCGCCGCTTGCCCGAAGCCGTGAATGGCAAAAGAGCCCGACTGGCCCAGATAGACGTCGTTGCAATACAACTCGAAGATCTCTTCCTTGCTCAAGCGTCTTTCCAGCAAGAGTGCGAAGTAGATCTCCTGCAGCTTGCGGGTCCAGGTTTTCTCGGGGGTGAGAAAATGGTTCTTGAGGAACTGCTGGGTCAGAGTGCTGCCGCCGTGGCGGCTGCCTCTCCAGAAGTTGGTGAGGCCCGCGCGGATCATACCGAGCAGGTCGATGCCGTGGTGTTCGAAGAAACGGGCGTCCTCGGCCGCCAAAAGAGCGTTCTTGAGACGATCGGGCACCTCCTGAAAGCGAACCCGCCGACTCTTGCGCCGCGATTGCCCGAAGAGAGAGGAGAGCAAGGGGGCCCGCGTCTCGATCTGCTTGGCTTCCGTTCCGCCCGACCGGACGCTCGAGACTCGATCTCCGCGGAATTCGATCTCGGATAGGGAACCGGCCGGATCGCCGAAAAGGACTCGCTCCTTTTCCGAGACGTACCATGGACCTGTGGTTCGGCGGCCGGGCAAGTAGCCGGAAGACTCGAGATGTTCCACTGCCGCGGGAACCGTCAGCCGCTGTCCGGTTTGAAAACTGAAAGAGCGGGCGTAGACGACGGAAGGGTCTCGAGGTTGCCCGGCCAATCGGGCATCCATCAAACGATTGAATTTCCCGTGGATGTAGATCACCGACCAGGCGCCCAAAACCCCAAGCAGGAGCAGGACGCCCGCGGCTATTCTGATCAGGCGGGTCGTCTTCGGTTGATTTCGCCGGCGGGTCGCCTTGCGGCGTGTTTTCCGGACCCCGAACCCTTTTTTGGCGGCGATTCCACCCGACTTCCGAGAAGCCTTGGCCCGTGGTTTTCGGGCTGGCGTGCGTCGACCGCCGGCCTTGGCTCGCGCTCCGCTGGATCGAGTCGAGGCGCGTTTCTTGCCGGTTGCTTTCCGTTTCCCGCTGTTGGTCGCCACTAGATCACCTGTCGGGAGCGCCGAGGGCCCACCCGGGTTGCCCGAGCTTCATCGAGATCGAGACCTTCGAGAAGCCGCCAAGCCGAATCCCATGATGCCATATTCATCCTCGGGGTCGACTCAGACCGAATGCTACAATGGGCCTGTGACTCAGGACCGCTATTCGCGGCAGCGACTCTTCGCGCCGATTGGTCCTTCGGGACAGGACCGAATCTCCCGCTCTCACATAGCCGTTGTGGGGTGTGGCGCCTTGGGGACGGTGGGCGCTGAAATGTTGGCGCGGGCCGGCGTGGGCCGACTCTCCCTGATCGATCGAGATTTCGTCGAAGAGAGCAACCTGCAGCGCCAATCGCTCTTCAAAGAGTCGGATGCCGAAGAGCAGATTCCCAAAGCCGTAGCCGCGCAACGCGAGCTGAAGCTCGTCAATAAGAAGGTCACGGTCAAGGCAACGGTGGCCGACCTGACCTTCGAGAATATCCGCGAACTGCTGGGGCTGCCGGACCTCATCCTGGACGCCACAGACAATTTCGAGACTCGTTTTCTGATCAACGATTTCGCGGTCGAACAGCAGCGGACCTGGGTCTACGGCGGGTGCGTCTCGAGCCACGGCACCGCCTTCGTGTTCCGTCCGGGGCAGACCCCGTGTCTGCAATGTCTATTCTCCGAGCCTCCTCAGCGAGGCGTAGTGGAGACCTGCGACACGGCGGGAGTCATCGCACCCATCGTTCATTTGGTCTCGGCTTTTCAGGTCGCCCAATGCCTTCGTTTGTTGAGCGGGTCGGAGCCTTGTGCGGAGATTCTTCAGGCCGATATCTGGAGCGGTCAATGGCGCCTCTCCCCCGCTCCCGCGCCGGTCCCTTCCTGTCGATGCTGCCAACAACGCGAATTCCGGTTCTTAAGCGGCGAAGGCCACGATAAGCTGACCAAGCTTTGTGGCCGTAATTCCGTTCAGGTGCGGCCCGCCACGATTCAAACCGTCGACTTCGCGACTCTCAGGCGCCGCCTTGCTGAAACCGGACGGGTCACCGAGAATCAGTATCTAATGAGAATCGATGTGGAAGGCTACGAGATCTCCCTTTTCCCCGACGGCCGCTCCATAGTCCGGGGAACCGACAGCCCCGAGCGGGCTCGGGCGGTGTACGCCAAATACATCGGAAACTGAAGCTCTGAGAAGCCGGGGAGAGAAACCTGGATCGATAGGAATCAGATCATGCTGAAAAGTCGGGACTTTCGCCGCGGGACCCTGTGCCTGCTTTTGCTGACCGGGTGGCTTGCCGCTCCGTTGAATGCCAACGACCTGGAGAAGAAAGCGCGAGAGCTGATCGCGGCCTCGATTGAGGCGATGGGGGGCGACGCCTACCGAAACGTACGAACCGCCACCTCGCAAGGCCGCTACTTCTTCTTCCGCCAGGGGCGCAAGGGGTTCACGCGCTACACCGATGCCACCGTCTATCAGGATCCCGTCAAGTGGCGGTTTGAGATCGGGAAGGGAAGACGGCTCTCGGTGCAGGTCTACAATCTCGAGCTCGACAAGGGTTGGGAGCAGGACGGTCAATTCGACGTCGAGGAAGTTTCGGCCGAATCCTTGGAAAACTTCAAGACGCTGGTGAAGCGGGACGTCGACTACATCCTGAGAAGCCGCCTCGATGAAGAAGGGATAAAGCTTTTCTACTACGGCCCCGACGAGATCTCGGGGAGCGGCAACTGGGAAGCCGTGGAATTCCTCGACGTCTCCAACGACTCCGTGGTCGTCTATTTCAATCGCGACACGCATCTACCGGAGAAGGTCGAGACTCATCAGACCGATCGCCTGGGCATTCGTCGCAAGGAGGAGGTCGAGTACCACAACTGGCACCCGATCGATGGTGTGTTGGCCCCCCTGCGGATCGACGTCTATGTCGGCGGGGAACTTTCCCAGCAGCGATTTCTCGAGCAACTGGCTTTCAACCAAACGTTCCCTCCGGACCACTTTCTCAAGCCGACGGTGAAGGTGCGCAAAAAGGACAAGAAGAACAAGAAGAACAAGAAGAACTAGCGAGCGAGCTCATACGACCCAGTCGGGCTAGTCGATCCTCCACTGCGACTGTCTCGTTGCGCCGCGAAGGCCGGCAGATCCGGCGCGGCAAACCGGGTGATGCTCTCGGATGTTGGGGAACGCGAGAACCGGCCGGTGTGGCAGATTCACCACAGCCTTGTGTGATACGGCAGACAATCGAGCCTCGACCGGTCTGGCTCGTCGAAGTGTCGCGTGGGGCGGTTCCCCCGAGAATCTTCTGAAAAACAAGGCCTCTTCGGGACGGCGGGCGCTGTCTTTCCGGGTATTGGCAGTGCGATTGCTTGCTCGGCGGCGGGGAAGCGCTCTTGCAACACACCATAGTCAAGTCGGTCTCGACCGAGGGAGTGGGGCTGCATTCGGGCTGTCGCGTCCGCCTGACACTGCGACCCGCCCCAGTCGATACGGGCATCGTCTTTCGGCGCGTAGATCTACAGAACTTCACCATTCAGGCCCTGCGTCAACACGTCTCGCGCGTCGTCCTGGCCACCACCTTGATGAAGCGGGGTGTGATGCTCTCTACGGTCGAACACCTGATGTCGGCTCTTTACGGGCTGGGGATCGACAATCTCTTCATCGACATCGATTCGCTGGAAGTACCCATCCTGGACGGCTCGGCCCGGCCCTTTGTCGAACTCGTGCTGGGAGTGGGCACCGTCCCGCAGAACAAAGAGCGGACCTACCTGCGAATCGACCAGGAAGTCGAGCTTCGAGACGGGGAGAAATTCATCCGTGTGCGGCCCGCCGCCGAATTGCGGATCTGTTATCAGATCGACTTCGCCCATCCCATGATCGGCAAGCAGAAACTGGATCTTGTGGTGACACCGGACAGCTACACCCAGGAGATCGCCTTCGCCCGCACCTTCGGTTTTCTCTCCGAAGTGGAACAACTGCGCAAGAGCAATTTGATCCGCGGGGGCTCTTTGGACAACGCCGTCGTGCTGACGGAGGACGGAGTGCTCAACGGCGAACTGAGGGCGCGCGACGAATTTGTGCGCCACAAGGTGCTCGATTTGATCGGCGACATCGCCCTCTGCGGTTATCCCCTGATCGGGAAGATCGAAGCCTACAAGGCCGGGCATGCCCTTCACACCGACTTGGCCACCGAGTTGGTGCGGCACCCCGAGATATCGAGTCGGATTGCGGAATCGAATCTGGCGGCTTAGTTTCCACACGCTTGGAACGCCGGCATCCTTGCCGGCATCCGGGCCTTCGCGCCCGGCGGGGCCGGGCGTTGCCGCCTGGAAGGCGGCGTT
>JBFGHF010000429.1:0-4387 GCA_041578355.1 Acidobacteriota bacterium | reverse complement strand
CGCGGCGGTCTCTTCCCGCCGACGAATCAGGTTGGCTTCGGCCCGCTTCTGGGCCTCGATCACCTGATTCAGGATCGACTTCATCTCGCCCGGCAGGATGATGTCTCGCAGTCCCACCGAACGAACGGTGATCCCGAACTCGGCCGCTCGCGAAGCCAGCGCCTCGCGCACTTCGGCTCCGACCGCCTGCTTGTCGGCCAGCAACTCGTCGATTCGACGGGTTCCCACGGCCGCGCGCAGGGCCAGCTGAGCCTCTCGGTAGACGGCCTGCTGGTAGTCGGTCACCTCGGTGACGGCCAACGCCGGATCCTTGAGCTGGTAGGTCACCAGCAGGTTGACCCGCAGGGTGACCTTGTCGGCGGTCATGATTTCCTGACCGGCCACTTCGGCCACCTGCTCCCGCAGGTCGACAGCCCGGAACTCGATCTTCCCGGCCTGCTTCCAGAAGGCGTGCAGGCCCGGTTCCAGAGCTTCGGTCAGCCGCCCTTCCACGAAGAGCAGGATCCGCTCGTAGGTCCGGACTCGGACCGCTTCGACGAACTTCGACACCGCCGGGTGTTCCAGCAGCGCCTCCAGCTTCGGGTGCTGGAAGCGGAAGTCTCGAACGTTGAAGCGCTCGACCTCCAGATCGTGCGGCTTTCGCCAGAAGGCGTGCCGCCCCCGTCCCAGGATCGATGCCAGACGCCCGTCCTTCCAGACCAGCGCCCGGTCCTCTTCACCCAGGTCGACCACCAGCAGTTCCTTCAGGAGCCGCTCGTCCTTGACCAGCAGGTCCAGCAGCCGGTGTTCGAACCGGGTGACGAGCCGGTCGTAGACCTCGATCTGGAACCGCTTTTGGCCCAAGAACCGTTCCAGGATCCAGTGACGTCCCGGCTGCAGTACCCGCACGAAGTCTCCGTAGCGGAACCGCAGCCCGATTTCGTGCTTTCGAATTCGCTTGATCAGCAGCATGGCTGCGCTCCTTTCTCGAGAAACAGGAATGGTACGGGGGGAGGGATTCGAACCCCCATCCCGCGGCGTCTGAGACCGCTGTCTCTTCCGTTGGACTACCCCCGCACAAACTTCCATTCCACATCAGACTCAAAGACCGTCGATCGGCCGGAGCCGGATCGCGATCCAACCAGCACCCGGGACCGTCCCGGATGCAACTCGATTACGTTCGCTCAGTTTTTCGACGGGCCAGTGGACCGGAATTCTCCGATTACCCCCTTCGTCGGCGGAAGCGGGATTGAGGCGATCTCTCGCCGCTTCGGTGAGGGCCGCCCGGAGTCAGTCGGTCTCCGCCACGGGCGCGGAGAGCTGACCTCTCCAGGCAGGCCGTTCACGTCGGCGGTCTGGGATCGCCGGTATCCGCCCGCTTGCAGGGCCGATTTCCGGGTGCCGTCCGGGGGAGGTGCCGCAGCCGAAGAACGGTTGCGAGACCGCCGCCGCGGAAGGCCGGCAGTCGGAGAGTCCGGATGGCACTGGGCCCGCCCCTTGTCCGCTTACTTCCGCTTCAAGGAAGTCGGGGGAGTTGAACCCCCAGGTGAACCAGGCAGGAGTCGAACCTGCGACCCACGGATTTCAAGTCCGTTGCTCTACCCACTGAGCTACTGATCGACGGCCAATGCCGGAGGGGTTTGAAACCGTCCCACGGTACGCGCCGCCCCGACCCGCGGCGGGGGGGCGGCGCGCCGCCGGAACCACACCAGCGACCGCTGCTAGAAGCCATTCTTGGAGTCGGGACTGCGCGTAGCGCCCCGACAAAGGTGAGTCTTTGGGAAAAAAAAGCCCCGAAGACTCGGTCTCCGGGGCTCGAGAAGCCGTTACTTCTGGAGGGTTATCCCGGAGGACGACAAACCGCGGACCGATCGAACTGGCCGCACGGACGGACAGTAATCTGATTCGCCCACAGTTTGAGCGAGCAATTTGGATGGCATTCGGATAGCTCGGCTATTTTCCGCAATGTGTCGTTCTCCTTTCGAGATTTTTCGTCTCCCCGGTGGGAGGCGAACTTTGGAGTATACAGATCGAAGCCGGAATGTCAAGATCTTTTTCGCAGAGAACGGGAACGCCGCCTTGCAGACCGCAATTGGTCGTGGTGAATGGCCGACAGGGACGCCGGCGCGACGAGGTCCCGAAGGACGACGAACCTATGAAATCCTCAGGCATCTACGTCGAAATCCCGATCAAGGCGTCCCTGGGCGCACTTTGGGAGCACACTCAGAATCCCGACTTGCACCAGCAGTGGGATCTGCGCTTCACCCGAATCGAGTATTTGCCGAAGGCGTGCGAAGAAGACCCTCAGCGCTTCCTTTACGAAACCCAGATTGGATTCGGTCTGAAGATTGCGGGCGAGGGCGAAAGCGTCGCCACGCGACACGCCGAGAATGGCCAAAGCACGTCGTCGCTGAAGTTCTGGTCCGACGAGTCGATTTCGTTGATCGAAGCGGGGTCGGGCTACTGGAAGTACATCCCGGCCGGCGACGCGATCCGATTTCTGACTTGGTACGACTATCAGGTCCGCTTTGGACTTCCGGGCCGACTCTTCGACAGAATTGCTTTCCGTCCGCTGATGGGCTGGGCCACGGCCTGGAGTTTCGATGCCCTGCGTCTGTGGCTCGAGCAGGGGACCCACCCGCGGAAATCGGTTCGCGGAGCACTCGTTCAACTTACGGCCAATACCGCGATGGCGGCCATCTGGGTCTACCAGGGACTGGTTCCGAAACTCCTTTTCCCCGATTCGGGCGAGCTTGAAATCCTGCGTGGAACGGGACTGTTCGCAGGTGGCGAAGCTTCAGTTTTGGCGGCGGTGGGACTGGCGGAAATACTTTTCGGCGTGCTCTTTCTGCTTCCAGTAGCGGGTCGGAGGCTCCACCAGTTGAATATTCTCCTCCTGCTCTTTCTTGGTTTTGGAGCCTCTCTGGGGACTACCTCGATTTTCGTGGCGCCCTTCAACCCGGTGAGCTTGACCCTGGGAATGGTCGCCCTCTCCGTGATTGCGATGCTCAACGCCGACAGCCTGCCCTCCGCACGTCGTTGTCTGAGGAGCCCGAACCGAAAATGAGTTCGATTTACCGGCAGGTCCTAGGAGACGAATTCCAACGGCTACACCCCGAGATCCAGCGCCGCTTCGGATTCTCGAGTCGGGACCGGATCGCGTCGATCGGGACCGGAGTCATGGACCGAGTGTGGCGAGGGCGCTTTTACACGCTCCCTTTTCTGGCCATCGGTACCTGGCGCAACATCATGTTCCCGGCGAGTGGAGAGTGGATTCCGTTTCGAATCGAAAACTATGCCTACCGGGACAGCTTCGGGCGGGAAACCGTGACCTGGATTCGTCGTTTCCAATTCCCCGGCAAAACCCGACGATTCGATGCGACGATGATCTACAGCAAAAGACGAGGGCGAATCGTCGACTACCTGGGGAACCATCAGCATCTGGCGGTGGACATCGACATCTCGGTCGCGCCCAATGGAGGGCTCGAGTTGCGTTCCGGAGAGCAACGTTTCTACGAGGGTCCGGTGGCTTTTCGTTTTCCCATGTCCTTCTCGGGATACGCAAACGTGTGTGAATGGTTCGACGACGATCTGCAGAAGTTCAGAATCGAAGTGGATGTGCGCAACCGTATCTGGGGAAGACTGTTCGGCTATACGGGCAGTTTCGACGTGGAGTATGTTGCTGTCGACCAGGTCCCCGACGATGTGAAACCCTTGCGCGAGGAGAAACGCGAGTAAACCGAGTTCTCTCCCTCGCCGAGAAAGATACACTCCTAAGGTCGGCGCCGAAATGCAACGTTGTTTTCTGCGTCGACCCTAGCTGCGACCGGGGTCTATGAGATGAGCAAGGCAACAACCGCCGAAGAGGTCGTTCAATCCTTCGCAGGTTCGCACCGGTACAACGCCTACCAACGCCTGCGGACCTTCGGCTCCGAGGCCTTATCCGCGGTTCTCGAGGGGTTGAAGGACGAGAACTGGCACGTCCGTCATTGGTGTGCCATCTACCTCGATCGACAAGGAGACGCCGAGTCGGTCCTGAGTCTGCTCCCGCTGCTCACGGATCCGGTGGCCAAGGTCAGGCTTTGGGCGGTTCACTCCATCTCCTGCGAACACTGCAAGGAGGGGGAGTGCACCCTCGACGTCGTCCCTCTCCTCATTGATCGCATCGAATGCGACGAAAGCCTCCGTGTGCGGAAAATGGCGGTGGCGATGCTGGGCATGCTTTCGCCCGACCAGCGGGCTTTACCCGTTCTGCAAGCCGTTCTAAAACACGAAAGTGACCCCAAGATCCGTCTCCACGCCGGCCTGGCGCTCGAGAAATACCCGAGAAGGAGATCACTTCCTCCAACTGAACCGCGACCGTAAGCGAGCGAGTCCCTGGAGTGCGGCAGCGCCAGCTGCCGCCCTG
>JBFGHF010000428.1:0-4393 GCA_041578355.1 Acidobacteriota bacterium | reverse complement strand
GACGCTCGCCGGACTGAAGAAGCCTGCTGGCGTCGCCTGAAACAGTACCGTTCTTGCCCCTCAGCCCCGGGCGGATCATAATGCCTCTCCATCCGAGACGAGATGGCGGCAGATCACATACTCTTCGTGAAAGAAGCCCCCCTGGCGTGGATCACCTTCAACCGGCCTGAAAAGCGAAACGCGCTGACCTTCCCCATGTGGGACCGCCTGGGCGAAATCTGCGGCGAGGTAGCGGCGGACGCGAGCGTTCGAGTCCTGATTCTGCAAGGATCCGGGGGAGAGGCCTTTGTCTCCGGCACAGACATCGACCAGTTCCGCAATCTCTCCACAGCGGAACAAGCCCTCGGGTACGAAGAGCGCCTCGAATCGGTTTTCAGCGCCCTCGAGAACCTGCCTGTTCCCACCATCGCCAAGATCGAGGGATATGCGACGGGCGGGGGCCTGGCCATCGCGCTGGTCTGTGACCTGCGGTTGTGCGCTCCTAACGCCAGATTCGGGGCCCCCATCGCCCGGACGCTGGGGAACTGTCTTTCCATCACCCTGTGCGGCCGACTGGTGGAGACGATTGGAGCGGCCCGGGCCAAGGAGCTGATTTACACGGCGAGGCTGGCCGACGCCAACGAGGCGCTTCAGCTGGGGCTGGTCAACGAAGTCTCCCAACGTCTCGAGGACCGGGTAAAGGAAGTGGCCCGAACCATCGCGGCCAACGCGCCGCTGACGTTGCGGGCCACAAAGGCTGCGATTCGTCGAGTTCAACAGTTTGGCCGCCCACCGGCCGACCAAGAGCCCATCCTGCAGTGCTACCTGAGCGAAGACTTCAAAGAGGGCGTCGCGGCTTTCCTGGAAAAGCGCCGCCCCAACTGGCAGGGGAAGTAAGGCCCCATGTCCGACTCCCCCTAACGCTGCTGCGGCCCGCTCCAGGCTTTCGGTTACTACACCTGGGACGTCACCTGGCGGGACCCACCGCAGCCATGTGGCTGGGGGAGCTGGGACGCGGACGTTGTGAGGTGCCGGGACTCCCGGCTTTGGAGTGCGGGGGCTTGCTCCCACTTTTCCAGAATCTCGTCAGTCCTTTGTTGACGGTGGTTTGCAGATGAGAAAGCGGTGGCAAGCCACTGCACTCCAAAGGCCTCTGATCGAATCGTCGCATTTCTGACACAGTCTCCAAAACGAAAGACGGAAGACGGAAGACGTTTAACCTTCTACTCGATCCTCAACGCCTCCACCGGATCGATTCGAAGGGCGCGCCGGGCAGGCAGGTAGCTCGCCAGCAAGGAGACAGCCGCCAGTACGGAGGCGAAAATCAAGTAGGTCGCCAGGTCGAGCGAGATGGTGCCGAAGAGAGCGCTCTCCATGAGACGGCCGGCGCCCCAGGCCAACAAAAGCCCCACTGCCAGGCCGATGGAGGTGATGAAAACTCCCCGGCTCAAAATCAACGAGAGAACCTGCCGGCGGCCCGCCCCGAGCGCCACCCGGACGCCGATCTCGTGAGTCCGCCGGCTCACCGAATAGGACATCAGGGCATAGAGTCCGACGGCGGAGAGCATCAATCCCAGGACTCCCAGGATGGCCATCACGATGGCGGCGTAGCGAAGCCCCAGAACTCGGTCCCAGAGCAGCTGCGTCATGGTGGATTCGTTGAAGACCGGTTGGTTGGGGTCGATCCGTTTGACTTCCTGGCGGATCAGGGCCGCCGCCTGACCGGGATCGAGGGACGTCCGGAGGGCGATCCTCATCCCGCTCGTGGCCACCTGGCTCAGAGGCGCGAACAAGGTCGGCCGTGGCCCACCCAGAAACCAGTCGTGGATGACGTCGCCGGCAACCCCCACGACCGTCGCCAAGGGACGCTCTTCTCGGGAACCGAATCGAAGCCTCCGGCCGATCGCCTCCTGCCCCGGCCAAAACTGTTCCGCCATTTTCCGGCTCACGATCACCACGGGCGGTGCGCCCTCGCGATCGACAGCTGAAAAGTTGCGTCCCGTCAGAAGCGGAATCCGCAAAGTCTCGAAGTACCCGGGTGTGATCACGCGGTAGTGGACCACGGGACGCTCCGAATCGCGGATGACCGGCTGTCCTTCGATTTCCACGGTGGTGGACCGTCCCGATCCGCTGGACGGAAGTGTATTGGCGGCGGCCGCGGCCTCCACTCCCGGAGCCGCTCCCAAGGATTCCACCAGCCGTTCATAGAAACGGCGCCGGCCGGTGTCGTCGGGATAGAATTTTTCGGGCAAATCGATCTCGGCGGTCATCACTCCGTCGGGTCGGTAGCCTTGATCGCCCGCAGCCAGGCGCAGCGTCCCCTGAACGCTCAAGGCGGCGGCCACCAGCAGAGTCAGCGCCAGGGAAACCTCGCCGATCACCATAAGCGTTCGCCAGCGCTGTCGAGCAGCTCCTTCTGAGGCGCCGCGCCCCCCCTCGCGCAGGGATTCGGTCAGATTCGCCCGGGAGGCATTGATGGCGGGCGCCAAGCCGAAGATCAGCGTAGCGACGACTGCCAGCGCGATGGTGAAGAAGAGAAGCCTCAGGTCGACATCGATCTGGTCCCAACCCACCACGAATCGGCGGATGTGGGCGGGCATTCCGGAACGCAGCATGCGGAGCCCGAACCAGGCCAGGGGCAACGCCAGAAATCCGCCGCTGAGGGCCAGCAGCAGGTTCTCGGTCAAGAGCTGTCGCACGATGCGCCACCGACCGGCCCCCAGCGCCGTGCGCAGCGACATCTCCCGGTAACGGTCCGAGCCGCGGGCCAGCAGCAGTCCCGCGATGTTGATGCAGGCAATCAGCAGGATGCAGACTACCGTCGTCTGCCAGACCGCCAGGAACGCCGGCGCCCCGATGTCGACCACCGCCCGCGACAATTCCAGGGCCCGGACGCCGCGGCCGCCGTTGCTTTCGGGAAACTCCGAGGCCAAACGGGATGCGATCACGTCCAATTCTCGCTGTGCCTGGGAGATCTCCGCTCCCCCCTTCAGCTTGCCGATCACATCCAGATAGTGGCCGGTCCGGTTGTGAAGCTCGTCCCCTCGGAGCAACAGCGCGCCCCACACCTCGCATCCCCAGGGGAACTCGAAGTTCTCCTCCGCCACGCCCACAATGGTGTATCTTTCGCCGTTGATCAGGACCTCGCTGCCCACGACCTCGGGGTCCTTGCCAAAGCGGCGCGTCCAGAAGCTGTGACTGAGAACGACCGTCGACTCCTGACCGGCCGCATCGACACTCGACAAAAGGCGTCCCGCGGCCGCTGTGACCCCGAGGACCTCCAGAAAACCGGGCGTCACCAGAGTGCCTTGCAAGCGCTCCGCTTCTCCGTGTCCCGAAAAGTTGGCGTCCCACCAGGAGTAACCGGCCAGGCGCTCGAAGCTCTGGGCCTGATTCTGCCAATCCAGGAAGTTGGCCGGCGCCACTCCGCTCCGGTCCTCGCCTCGTTCGGGAACCGTTTCCCAAAGCTGAACCAGCCGCTCGATTCCGGGCACGGGAAAAGGGTTGAGGACCAGGGCGTCGACGATCGCAAAGACGGCGGCATTGGCTCCCAGAGCGAGGGCCAGAGTGCCGATTACCGTGAGCGTGAAACCCGGCTTCCGGGCCAAGGTGCGAAGGGCAAAACGCAGGTCGCGAATGAGGGTTCCCATGAGCAGTTGTTCCTCCCGATTCTTCATAATCGAGAACGGAGTCAGAGAAAGGAATGTTCAATCGTACGGGCGCTCAATCCGCTCTTCCAAACTTTTTGCCGCATTGTTTCGTCTAAACCGGTGTTACGGATTTCAAGGCGGAGGGATTTCAATGCTCAGAGACCTCAAGCTCGCCTTTCGGATGCTGCTGCAGAGCAAGGGCTGGACGGCGGTGGTCCTGCTTTCACTGGCTTTGGGAATCGGCGTCAACACGACCCTTTTCAGCGCGGTGAACGGGCTGCTGCTGCGCACCATCCACGCTCACAAGCCGGAGGAATTGGTGCGCATTCGCTGGACGGGCGACAACCAGATGACCACCAGTTCCAGCGACTACGGCTTTACCCACCCCTCGCCGAGCGGACAGCGGATCCGGCCCACCTTCTCCTATGCCATCTACAAACAACTCGTCGAGAGCAACCAGACCTTGACGGGCTTGCTCGCCTGCGCTCCCATGCGTCAGGCCAACGTGGTCGTCAACGGCCAGGCCGAGCTGGCCTCGGCCCTGGTCGTCTCGGGCAACTATTTTGAAGTGCTGGGCGTGCCCGCCCACATCGGACGCACGATTCTGCCCGAGGACGATCGGCCCGACGCTTCTCCGGTCGTCATGATCAGCCATGGATACTGGGAACGGCGCTTTGGTTCCGACCCCGGGGTCGTTGGGATGGACGTGCTTGTCAACACGGTGCCCGTCACCATAGTGGGCGTGACGCCGCGGGAATACTCCG
>JBFGHF010000427.1:0-4404 GCA_041578355.1 Acidobacteriota bacterium | reverse complement strand
TGATCTGTCCGGTGGCTTTAGCAAGTGAAGTGTCCGGTCCAATCGGCACGGGTCTAAGATAAGTGCTTTTCCCCGGATTGCTTTTCCCCGGATTGCTTTTTCCCGGGTCAAAGGAGGGGGAGTGGCCCTTCATCTAGCCCCGCACTGGAGCGGGCCATGAGAATACAAGAAGTAATTTGGGACAAACAGAAAGACGGCTCTGTGGATGAGTCCCAGTGTCTCCATGCGGACTGGGCCCGACTCGGGGCTTTTCTTTGCAGACTAGCAGGACTTCCCTGGGGAGTGCCCGTAGACGGTCGTTCATCCGAGCGGCCTCAAATTCTAGACCCTCCCTCTGCCGGCTTCTTCCTGATAGGACGCTTCGCAGCCTTTACCGAGCACCCTCCTGAGACTTTGTGTCCGTCGTACCTCGGCGGTTCTCCCCCTTAGCACTGCCCAACCGTTGACGGAGTTCGGAGGCCTCCAGCCAGCGCTGTTGAGCATCCAATGCCCGGGCTAGCCCCCGCACGGCGAAACCGTTGTCCGGGTACCGTCTGAGGTTTCGGGAGTAGACCACTTCGGCCTCGACCGGGCGTCCTGCCCGCAGTAGGGCGTCTCCCAGCGCATGCCGGGTGGAGCTGAACCAGACGGGGGGCTCGACGTAGCGCAAGCTGTCCTCCAGGCGCACCGCGCTCTCCAGTCGAGCCAGACCCAAATCGGTTTGGCCGTTTTTGAGGAGAAGCTCGCCTTGGAGCAGGGCCCGGGCGATGTTCAGCAGGACCCCAGCGTTGGCCGAGGCGACCGGAATCTCGAAGGAAGCTTCATCGGCCGCCAGCAGCTCGAGCTTGTCCAACTCCTCGCGCGCCGCTTCGATGCGCCCCGTGCGGGCCAGCGCCATCCCTCTGGCGAAATGCCACAGTCCGTTTCCGAAGCGCAGCTCCTGGCGGGGTCGGGGCTCGGCCAGGATCTTCTCCCACATCTCGAAGCGCAGCATGACCTGCAGCGGCATGCTCAGGAACGAGTCGTAGAGCGCCCAGGCGTTGTCGTGGAGGTCGGCGGGAACGGCCGCGGCGACCTGACGCGCAGTCTCCAATGCGTCATCACTCTGTCCCAGCATGGTCTGTGCCCACACCAGGAAGTGCAGGTTGTGCGGGTAGTAGGTCAGGGGGTAGAGCCCCTGCGCCTGGCATTGTGTAATGTAGTCCTGGTCTGCCTCCACCGCCTTGCGGTTGTCCTCCAGCGAGTCGGCGTAGCGGCCCAGTTGCATGTAGACGTGAGACGGCATGTGCATCAGGTGGCCGGCGCCCGGGGCCAATCCGCGCAGCAGGTCGGCGGCCCGCTCCCCACGCCGCGGGTCGACGGCTTCCACCAGATGGATGTAATAGTGGAGCGCGCCGATGTGACGCGGGTTTTGCTCGATGGCGCCTTCCAGCTTCTCCAGAGCGATCTCGATGCTCCGGCTGCGGGGTCGCCCCTCTCGGGTCCAGTAGTTCCACGGCGTCAGGTTCATCAACGAAGCCACGTAGAGCGTCGCCGCGTCGGGGTCGTCCGGGTACTTGGCCGAGAGCGCGGCCATCGCTTCCGCGTAGGCCTCGTCGAGCCGAGTCCGGTCCTCCAAGGGCTGATTCGAATAGCGCTTGGCGAGGGCGTCGATGTAATCCCGCTCCTTTTCGGAAACCAGGTGCTTGCGGGCCGACGCCAGCTGGATCGCCTGGTAGGCCTGTTCGATCAATTCGTCTCGCATGGGAAGATTGAGATTGGGACCCAGGACGAGCGCCCAGCCCCAATAAGCCATCGCGCAGTCGGGATCGAGCCGTGCGGCCTCTTTGAAGGACCGCAGCGCTTCCTGATGGTTGAACCTGTAGGTGAGCTTCAATCCCTGATCGAAGAAGAGCTGAGCGGCGACCGAGGGCGTGGTGACCTCGTGGTGCAGGTCGCCCAGGCCTTTGAGAAGCGGGGCGATCTGTCCCGGCGCCAGGCGCGGGTCGGCGGCCAGGGCGCGGGGATCGTGACGGTTGTGATGCTGAGCCGAGACCGGTTGGACCACAGCCAGCATCACAGCGAGGGCCAGCGCGGCCGCCAAGGTCCTTCCGTCTCGTGACAATCGTCTGTTCCTACTCATGATCACCTCCCGGCGAGCGGCTCGGTTTGGTTTCTGTCATCCACCCCCTTTGTTCAACATACGCTTGCACCCGAAGGGTTGTAAGAGCCAGAATTGCCAAAAAGGGTCCATTCATGCCAAAAGAGGGAAGGATGCGTCGGAAAAAGCCCCTTGACGCGAGCCTGGTGGTGATTCCGGAGGCCATGGTGTCGTCGCTGACCGGGATCTACGATGTCCTGAACTGCTTCGAGTTGCTGAGCACGTTCGACGACTCTGTCACCACACCCGGCCCTTTCCGAGCCGAGTTGGTGGGAATGCGCAGCCAGCCGGTCGACACGGCCAGCGGACTGGCCTGGCGGTGAAGGACTTCCACCTGCTCGTAAGACTCAAGGTGTTCAACACCGAGCAGATGAACCAGGCCGTTTTCGCATTCCGGCGGTACGAAGACGCGTCGCTCCGCTACACCGGCATAGAGAGCCACCCGGGACTGACCCATTACGGGCTGTACGACACCGTGGTGGCGAGAGAGTGACTCCCCTCCTTGCAAAACACCTCACCATTTGTTACAGGGAATCTGGTTAAAACGGTTTCCCCAAAAAGGAGGGCAAGGAAATGTTTCGAAAAACCTGCTTTCTCTTTTTCTTAATCTCTTTCGGACTCAGCCCTGCCGCCCAGACCAAAGTCTTGACCAATGACGAACGAACTGTTGTCTACGACTTTTCTGTAACGAAGAAAAGGTGAAGCAGAAATCGAAAGAGCGGCAAACTCGTGTCGTTGGTCGTGTCGACAGCGATTGGTGCTGGTTTGCCCCACAGTCTCAGCCCTTGGTCGACATTCTGGAGTTAATCGGCGACTGGCAAAACCCCAAACCCCTCTCTGGTTGCGACACAGCACTCCACCCTGGGCTCAGCACTTGCCTATCGCAACCAGCAAGCACTTCAAGCGCATCCCTTGACCCAATCTCCCACTTTGCTACGCTTCACAAGAGCAACCCCCCGATCGGGGGCACCGACCCTAATCCCCTCCCCCATGCCTCTCAAGTGCCAAAAGTGCGGCCGCCATCTGACTGGCGCCCTGTGGAAAGACCAGGGTGAGTTTTTCATCCCTTGCCTGGCTTGCGGCGTCCGCAACCTGGTCGTGCCCATGCTGAGCGTGGTCGGCTGGCGCCGTGACGCCAGTCCCCTGCCCCGCCGGCGGACCCGCCAGAAGACCATTAACGCCCGTGCACGGCAGATGGCCAGAAGATCCCGACAAGTCACTTCCCTTCCCGCAGCCAGGCTCGAGCGCCGGATTCTCTTGATCCGGGGGCACAAGGTGATGCTCGACTCCGACCTGGCTGAGCTCTACGGCGTTCCCACCCGCCGTCTCAACGAGCAGGTCAAGCGCAATCGGGAGCGCTTCCCTGCTGACTTTATGTTCCAGCTCTCCAAAGCTGAGGATGAAGATTTGAGGTCGCAGATTGCGACTTCAAGTTCCGGGGGCGGCCGGCGCCGATCGCGTCCCTACGCTTTCACCCAGGAGGGCGTGGCCATGCTCTCGAGTGTGCTCCGGAGCGCGCAGGCCATCCAGGTCAACATTGCCATCATGCGCGCCTTTGTCCGCCTCCGGGAGCTCCTGGCCACCCACAAGGATTTGGCCAGGAAGCTGGAGCAGCTGGAGCGGAAGTACGACGCTCGCTTTCGCGTCGTCTTCACCGCCATCCGCAAGCTGATGGCCCCAGACTTGCCCCCGGAAGAGCGTCAGATCGGCTTTCAGGCCAAGCGCATGTAGTTCAGGGAACCACTACCACATTCGGCCCACCGGGAACCATATCGACGCTGTCGGTGCCTTCGATCGATGTTCCGTCGAAGGTCTCACCTGTCAAAGTGCCTTCTGTGGACTGACAGGTCAGATCCGTCTCGCCGAGCCGGAAGTGGAAGACCAGATCCAGATCGCCGTCGCCGTCTACATCCTCTTCGTGCCGGCGCGGTTCACCGCTTTTCTGGTCCACATGTGTCTCTGAAGCACCCTGATAGGTCACGCTGGTGTGATCCACGCTGGTCGCATCAAAGTCGCTGGTATCGCCATCGGCTGTCGACGTTGTGAGAATCGCGACCGGTATTACTTCTCTCTCGTTGTTGCAGTTGATCGAGTTGGGATCGCTGCCGGGTTTGGTGTCGATGTCGACAAAGAGAACAGGATCGGCGAACAAGTAGGCCGACCCGGAGTTGCTGCCGCCATCGTCGTCGAAAAGAGCCCCCACCACGGCCGTCGTCCCGCTGACCGCCACCGACCAGCCGAACAAGTCACCCGCCGCCGCGTCCGAGGCCGTCAGCTTGCCGCTC
>JBFGHF010000426.1:0-4406 GCA_041578355.1 Acidobacteriota bacterium | reverse complement strand
TGAAAAGAATTGTCTTCGCCTTGCTGATCAACCTCTTGTGTGGATTCGTTTCGCTTTCCGCGCAGATCACCTCGCCCGGAACCGATTACGTGAGTTTTTGGTCGGGAGAGCTGCGCATTTTCGCTCAGCGGCCCGATACGGAGGTGCTTCTGATCGATATCGACACCGCGGTGCCTCTTTCCTTCGCGGACCCCAGGATCGACAGCAGTTCGCATTTGTCCAACCCTTTCGTTCTCACTCAAGAAGGCGACATGTTCTTGGGAGAGGGAGGTCTGGGCGGTCCCAATGACGAGATTCGAGTCAGAATCATCACTTCCGACGGAAGCGGCGGCAGCGAGGAAAAGCCGATCACTGTTTGGACGGGCTCAACCCCTACCTTCGGACCCACGAAGCCTCAGTTTCCAACCGACGAGAATCCCTGGGGCTCGTTCCTGCCGGCCAACCTGCTCAGCAGCGACACCTTCGGGCGCGAAGTGGGCCGGAATTTCTTGGGCTTCACGCAAAGCGAACTGATCGTCACGGTGCCCACGGTGGAGGGTCAGCAAACACAGTTGACCCTGGAGAATCTGGATCTGGCCACCTCGACAAGCTTGACCCTGGACGCCGGCGTTCCGGTTTGCCCGGCATTGCCGATTCCCGCAGGCTCTCCCCCCTGTTATCTACTTGACGACCCCGAAGTTCAGGTCGTCTTTCACAACGATTACCAGAACCACCGTATCCGTGTCACGAGCAGCCAACCTTCGACGGTCTTGACCGGACATGCCCTGTTGACCGAGGTTGCGGACGACTTCACGGTCGATTTCGGCCGCACCGATTGGTCCTCCACGCCCCCGTCGTTCGCGGCCGGAGACGAAGGTCTGGAATTGGGGACTCTCTTCTACACCGTGGTCCGCTCCGCTTTGACCATCTATCCCACTCAGGACGACACCACGGTGCAGATCATCGATCTCAGCGACGGCGACGACACCATCACGGTGAATCTTCCCCACGGTTCTCCCTCCAATCCCCAGTATTCCTTCTACACTCCCTACGACGAACGCCTGGTCAATGCCGGGCTGCCCACTCCGATTCAGACGCGCCTCTCCGGGCCCGAAGTTGGATTGATCGAGAACGACAGCAATCCCTTCGACAACGACGTGGTCAAGGTGGTGAGCGACAAGCCTGTGCTTCTCTATCTGGGCCCCGTGGGGTCCGATTTTCGGGAGATGGGCGACGTCGCCTTTTCGGTGCCGCTCGGGTTCGAGCAACGAGTGGTTTACGCCTACGCTCAGAACTTCGGCGAATCCAACGACCTGCAGCTTTTCGTCTTCCAGAGGGACACTCAGGTGTCGATCACTTCGTTGAGCACCAGCACCAAAACCAACACGCACCATGACTTCGCAGTCGACTTCGACGTCCCCCCCGGGACTCCTCCCGTGGTGGCGGAGACACCGGCGGGATCGCAGTTCGTTGCCGGGCCCACCTCCGGCGACAACGAGCATTTCGGCTCGGGCGTCTGGCATGGCGAGATTCTTCGCATCGAATCGACCCGGCCCGTGACCGTGATCAACGGCGACTACGACACCCCCAATTTCGGGGCCTACATTCCCTTCATTCCCCCCGATCGCGTCTTGCCGCCGGTGGCGGTTCTGACCGCCGATCAGCCCCGGGCTTGCCAGGGCGACCTGGTGCTCTTCGACGGCGCCGATTCCTTCGACCAGGACTCGGAAGGCCCGCCTCCTCAGATCGTCCGTTACGACTGGGACTTCGCCGATGGGACGCAGCTTCCCGACGCTGGACCCGAGCAGGCTCACGCCTTCGCACAACCTGGTATCTATCCGGTCAGCCTGCAGGTAACCGACAATGAACTGGGCCCGGAGACGCAGACCGACATCGGAGTGCTCGATCTGGAAGTGTTGTCCGTCGAGGATCCCTTCTGCGGCGGCGTCTGCAGTTGCCAAGGGAAGGTCAGCGAGCTGACTCTTCGTTACCAGGGAAGCCGGCCCGATGCCCGGGTTCGGGTGTTCGCCCGTCGGGGTCGCCAGCGAAACGCTCTCGCCTTCAACGGAATCGTCCAGCCCGGAGGCACCTTTTTGGTCGAAGCGCCGCCCAATGCGCCCAACAACGGCTTCGCCGGAACTCTGGGCACGGAGATCAAGATCTTCGTCGATGGGCATCTCAACGCCAGAATCCACACCAGCTGCTCCCAACCGGTCGGTCCCGGACTGGTGTCCGGAGACTTTCTAGTGGTCGGGGGCTTCAGCAAACGGGGCGGGAGGCTTTGCCCCGTTCAGGTCGACGACTGCCCCGACGGAAGCAGCGACGACAGCAGTTCCGACGGCAGTGACTCAGACGACAGCAAGTCGAAGGGCAGCAAATCCAGGGACGGCGGATCCGACGATTCGGACAGCAGTGGGAGTAGCCGCTGCGGTGACTCTGGCAGCGACGACAGTAGTGACAGCCGAAGCGACGGCAGCGGGGACTCCAGTTCCGGATGAACGAGACCGCGGCTGCGGCAGTCACCTCGTCGTTTGACTTGATGACCACCCTCGATCCTGGCTATTCTGAGTTGAGCTTGGCCGACGCTTTCGAGCGGTCGGCCGAGTTCAGCGAGGCAGTGTGTCAGTCGCGTTCCCTAACGGGTGGTCGGTGGTGAGTCCGTGGCTTTTTTCCGGAAGCTGAGCCGGTTTCGATCTTTTCCCGGGAAGGTGAAGCTCTCTTTGATCGAGGCGGCGTTGCTCTTGGCAGTGTCGCGCATGGCCGTCGGCTGGCTTCCCTTTTCCTGGTACCGAAAGCTCTTGAATCAAAGAAAACGAGCACCGGAACGGGTCAAGGCCGCCGATCAGGCCACGCTTGTGAATTGGTCGATCGCAGCCGCAGGCCGGCACCTGCCTTGGAACTCGTCTTGTCTGGTCCAGGCCACCGCTGCCCGCTGGATGCTGAGCCGTAGGGGGCTGAGCTCGACGCTCTTTCTAGGAACGCGGAAAGGCGAGACTGGGACTCCCGATTTCCACGCCTGGTTGACCTGCGAGGATCAAGTGATCTGCGGCCATCACGAGCGCGAGCAGTACACGATCCTGCATAGTTTCGGAAAATAAAGCCGGTGGGGCCGCTTGCTCCGAGCTCCGACCCGTCACTGAATCCGCGGATCTGGGTTTACGAAAGGGGAGGCGGGAAACCGGACTCAGCCCTTGACTGTGGTGCTTGAGGCTACTTCTTGGCGGGTGTCTTGGCGGGCCTGAAAGGCGACCAACTCGACCAATGTGCGAACGCCGAATCCGGTGGGGCCCTTGATGGGGTGTTTTTCCGGGTACAAATCGACTCCGGCGATGTCGACATGACACCACGGTGTATCGCCCACGAACTCCTCGAGGAATTTGGCGGCGGTGATGGCGCCGGCCCAGCGCAGGCCGACGTTTCGGATGTCGGCGATTTCGCTTTCCAGGTCCTTCTTGTAGTCGTCGTCCATGGGGAAGCGCCAATACTTCTCTCCGGCTCGCTCCGCGGCTTCGAACAGCAGTCGGCAAACGTTGTCTTCATTGGCGAAAACACCCGCCCGCAACTTGCCCAAAGCGACCACGCAGGCGCCGGTCAGCGTCGCTAGATCGATCATCATTGAGGGCTTGAAGCGTCGAGCGTAGCAAAGCGCGTCGGCAAGTATGAGCCGACCCTCGGCGTCTGGGTTGATGATCTCGATGGTCTTTCCGTTCATGGCCCGAATCACATCTCCCGGCCGTTGCGCACGGCCTCCGGGAAGATTCTCGACAGCCGGGATCACGCCGATTGCGTTGACGGGAAGTTCCAGCAAGGCGATCGCTTCCATGGCGCCCATCACAGCACAGGCCCCGGCCTTGTCCGTTTTCATTTCCTCCATATTCGTCGCGGGTTTGAGGCAGAGCCCGCCGGCGTCGAAGGTGACCCCTTTTCCCAGCAGGGCGACGGGGGGCGAGTCAGGATTGGGCGCTTTGAAGTGCTTGAGCACGATCAGGCAGGCTGGCTCCTCGCTGCCCTGTGCAACACCCAGCAGCGCATTGAATCCGTCCGCTTCGAGCGCCTTCTCATCGAGAACTTCTATCTCCAATCCGACCCGATCCGCCATTTCGCGGGCTTCTTCCGCCAGCTTGGTTGGATTCATCAGATTGGCGGGGGCGATGACCAGACTCTTGGCTCGGTTGGTCGCGTGGGCCAGCTTCTCGCCCCATTTCATGGAGTTGATCGTCTCATTGCAGAGAGGCTGGTTGCTGGCGAAGACGATCTCCTCGAGGCGATTCAACGACCGGTTTTTGGTTTTGTGTTCATCCGGCTCGAAGCTGCCGAGAACGACGCCCTCCACGGCGGCTTGCGCGGCCGTGGTGGCTTCGATCGAGCTCCTGCGGAATATGGCGACGCGGCGCAGCTTGTAGGTTTTCAGCTTATTGACGGCGCGG
>JBFGHF010000425.1:0-4417 GCA_041578355.1 Acidobacteriota bacterium | reverse complement strand
TGGCGACCAACCTGGGGATCTCCGCCGGATCGTCCTGCAAGTCGGCATCGATGGTGACGATCACAGCCCCCTCGGCCAGCCGGAATCCAGCGGACAACGCCGCCGATTTGCCGAAGTTCCGGCGCAATCGGATCAGCTTGACCCGGGAATCGGAGCTGCAGACGTCCTGCAAGACTCGGAAGGAGTCGTCGGTGCTGCCATCGTCGACGAAGAGCAACTCCCACTCTTGCGGCACGCTCGCCAGAGCCCGCTGCAATGCCAGGTATAGGTCGGGCAATGACTCCTGCTCGTTGTACAAAGGAATGATTACCGATATGCTTTTCATCGGAGGGACCCGCCGGGACTGCAATTATAGCATTGCTTCAGCCCGAGCCAAGGGAAGTTCCCCGGCTCGGAAGGGAGGCTCGCGGAGGGTGAACGGGCCGGGAATGACATGAGAGTTTTGATCACAGGGGGCGCCGGTTTCGTCGGCTCCCATCTCGGTGAGCACCTTCTGTCGCTCGGCCACCGCGTACACATAATCGACGATCTCTCCACGGGTTCCGCCCGCAACATCGATCCGCTCAAGTCCCGGCCCGGTTTTTCCTACACCATCGACACCATTCTCAACGTCCCCCTTACGGCCGAACTGGTCGACCGTTGCGACATCGTCTATCACCTGGCGGCCGCGGTGGGCGTGAAACTGATCGTCGAGAGCCCGGTGCGCACCATCGAGACCAACATCAAAGGGACCGAGGTCATTCTCGAGCTGGCGGCGAAAAAGAGGAAGATGGTCCTGCTGACTTCGACCTCGGAGGTTTACGGCAAGGCCAACAAGATTCCCTTTTCCGAAGAAGACGACCTGGTGATCGGTCCCACCACCAAGAGCCGCTGGAGCTACGCGTCGAGCAAGACGATCGACGAGTTCCTGGCCTTGGCTTACCACCGAGAGAAGAAGCTTCCCGTGGTGATCGCCCGGCTCTTCAACACCGTGGGGCCCCGCCAGACGGGACAGTACGGAATGGTGCTGCCCACCTTCGTCTCGCAGGCACTCGCCGATCGTCCTCTCACCGTCTTCGGCGACGGAACCCAGTCTCGTTGCTTTTGTCATGTCAGCGACGTGGTTCGGGCCTTGTCCGATCTCGTGGAGAGCGGCAGCGCCTGGGGCGGCGTCTACAACGTCGGGTCGCAGGAAGAGGTGACCATCCTCGATTTGGCGCGCAGAGTCAAAGAGCTGACCGACAGTTCTTCTCCCATCCGCCTGATTCCCTACGAGCAAGCGTACGAGACGGGCTTCGAGGACATGCAGCGCCGGGTTCCGGACTTGACCAAGATCACCGATGCGATCGGCTTCCGGCCCAGTTTGGGCCTCGACGAGATCATCCGCAGCGTAATCGAGGAGAAGAGGGCCGAGGCCCTCAGTCCTTAGCCCGATTGCGATTCCGATTCCGAATCCGATCCCCGGGAGGCGCGTATTTCCCGATCCGTGGAACCGAGCCTGGCCCCATCACTGGCCTCGCCTGCTGATCATCACCTTGAGGGTTTCCAGAAGGATCTGCAGGTCGAGCGAGAAGTTGTAGTTGTAGATGTAGGCCAGATCGTATTTGAGCTTGTTTTCGGCGCTCGTATCGTAAAATCCGCGGACTTGGGCCAAGCCCGTAATGCCTGGCTTGACCTTGTGGCGTTCCGCGTAGCCGGGCACTTCCTTGACGAAGCGCGAGACGAATTGGGGTCGCTCGGGGCGGGGACCCACGAAACTCATGTCTCCCTTCAGCACGTTGATCAACTGAGGCAGTTCGTCTAGCCTCAAGGAGCGCAGTAAACGTCCCAGCCGGGTCACCCGGGGATCGTCTTCCGAGGCGTAAACGGCGCCGGTTTTCTTTTCCGCGTCCGGAACCATGGTCCGGAACTTGATCAGTTCGAAAACCCGCCCCCGCTGTCCCACCCGTTTTTGCCGGTAGAGAATCGGACCCTTGGAGAACAGCTTGACGGCGGCGGCGATCGCAAAGACCAAGGGGATCGCGAGAATCAGCAGCGTCAGGGCGGCGGAGATGTCGAAGCTCCGCTTGACAAGCCGTTCGAAGGGCTCGTTGGGGTTGGGTCTGACTTCGATCAAGGGGGTATCGTGGATGTTGACGTGACGCAGCTTGCCGATAAGCATGTCGTAGAGGGAAGGCAGGATCGCCAGCTGCAGGTTCGACCGGGCCTGCAGCCGGCTGAGCTTGTTGAGAGCGTCGTCCCGCCAGGAGGGCGTCGAAGCGAAGATGATCTCATCGATCTCATGGCTCACGACCAGGTCGTCGAGTTGATCGAACAAACCCAGGACCGGAACCGAGGCTCCCCCATCTTCCTCGGTCTTTTGACCGACTGCCAGACCGACGATTTCAATACCCATCCAAGGGGTCTGTTGAATGTCGGCGATGAGCGATCGCGCCGATTCGATGTCGGAACTCACGACCAAAGTGCGGCGCACTCGGCTCCGCAGCCTGGCGCGGACGTATCCCCGCCAGAGGAATAGCGCCACCCAATTGAGAAAATCGAAGATCAGGATCACGCTTCGCGGAAAAATCTGCTCGGTGAAGAAGAAGAGCGAGGCGACCAGCACCACTTGCAGCGAACAAGCGGCGAAGGTCAGTCCCACGATTTCCCGGTAGCGCATCGAGCGCAGATCATCGTAGAGTCCGGTGATGTAAAGCAGAAAAATCTGGCTGGCGCCCAGAATGATCCAAGGATGGGAGACCACAGCCCAGCGTTCCTGAGGCAGCAGGGCGGTCGTCAGCGGCAGGGGAATGTACTGTCGGACCATCCACGCGGCCAAGTAGGCCGACATGGCGATCAGAAGGTCCAACAGCACCAAAACCAGCGTCTTTCGAAATAGGCTCTCGAGCAACTGGGTCCGGTCCCGAGCTGGCGCCACTTCGCCGGAAAGTCCGAACTGGGCGGTCTCGCTTTTCATGGAACAGGGTGGCGCGGGCATCCTGCCTGCACTCCGGTCTCTCTCTCCCCCCGACGTGGCGCGGGCATCCTGCCTGCGCTCCGGACTCTCTCCCCCCGACGCGGCGCGGGCATCCTGCCTGCGCTCCGGACTCTCTCCCCCCCGACATGCCGTGGGCGCGGCCTGGTGGACGAGCGATGCGCTGCCTGTGTCAAGTCTTCACTGTCATTATAATAGCGCCCTGTGCCCTCGGTTTCCGCTGTTATCGTGAATTTCAATGGCGCGGATGTCATTGAAGACTGTCTGGACTCGCTCTTCGCCCAGAGCCGCGCCCCCGACGAGGTCATCATCGTCGACAACGCTTCCAGCGACTCCAGTTTGGAGATCATTCGGGAACGCTATCGAGAGCGGGTTCGATTGCTTACTCTTGATTTCAACGCCGGCTTCCCCGCCGCCTGCAACCGCGGGATCGAGGCCTCCAG
The DNA here is from genome assembly GCA_041578355.1 of Acidobacteriota bacterium. Classification (GTDB taxonomy): domain Bacteria; phylum Acidobacteriota; class UBA6911; order RPQK01; family JANQFM01; genus JBFGHF01. The sequence continues at coordinate 1,021 of JBFGHF010000425.1, read as the reverse complement.
CGGAGAACTGGTCGCGATTCTCAACAACGACATCGTGCTCGACCGCGAGTGGCTCGCCTCGCTGTTGGCGCACGACACCGACGAATGGAGTTTTTGGGCCTCGCGAATCGTCTTCGCTTCGGCTCCGGATCGGATCGACAGCGCCGGTGACGGAATGGCCGTCGTGGGTGCGGCCTACAAGATCGGCCACGGAGACCCGGCGGGCGGGCACGAAGAGAGCAAAGAGGTCTTCGGGCCTTGCGCGGCGGCCGCGCTCTACCGCCGCCGATTACTGCAGGAAACCGGAGGATTCGACGAAGATTTCTTTCTCGTCTACGAGGATGCCGATCTCAACATGCGCGCCCGGCTGTTGGGATATCGATGCCTCTACGTGGCCGGGGCCAGGGTGACCCACCGGGTCAACACCCAGATCGGGACGCTGAGTCACAGCTACGTCTTCTACGGCCACCGCAATTCGGAGTTCGTTTTCTGGAAGAACATGCCCGGACGGCTCTTCTGGCTCTATCTCCCCGAGCGGTTGCTCTTCAATCTCTTCAGCTTGCTCTTTTTCACGCTCAAGGGCAGAGGACTCTCCTTCCTGCGCGGCAAGTGGGATTTCGCCCGGCAACTGTCCCTACTCCTCGCCAAGCGGCGGCTGGTGCAACGCGGGAGGCGCCTCACCACTGCCCAGTTCCGCCGACAACTCGATCGGAATTGGCTTCGCTACCGACTGAATTATGCGAGGCCCGAGTGAAGGCGGTTTCGGTCATCATCGTCAACTTCAACTCGACGGATTTCCTCGAGCCCTGCCTCGAAAGTCTGGAGCGGGAGACCTCACTCCCCCATCAGGTCACCGAGGTCGACAACGCCTCTGACGATCAGGACTACTCCCGGTTGCGGAGCCGCTATCCCGCCACCAGATTCCTGCTCAACGATCGGAATCGAGGATTCGCCGCCGCCTGCAATCAGGGGATTCAGGGGTCGGAGGCCGAGTTCTATCTGCTGCTCAACCCCGACACCGAGATTCTCGAAGGCGCGATCG
>JBFGHF010000424.1:0-4442 GCA_041578355.1 Acidobacteriota bacterium | reverse complement strand
CGGGATCGGCATCGGCATCGGAATCGCTTCTCGGAGAAAACCCAACCGACCCGTTGACCCACGAACCTACAAACCCACAAACCTACAAACCTAACAAATGACCACCACCACCCGACTCTCCATCATGATGTTCCTCCAGTTCTTCGTCTGGGGGGCCTGGTACGTCACGATCGGCAACTATATGACCCGCATCGGTTGGGGGGAGTTCGTCTACCTGCCCTATTTGGTCAACCCGATCGCGGCCATCGTGTCGCCTTTTTTTCTGGGGATGGTGGCGGACCGGTTTTTCGCCACCGAGCGGGTCCTGAGCGCCCTGCACGTGCTGGGCGGGCTGGCTTTGATCGCCGCGCCCTTCGTGGCCGGCGGGGGCGAGACTTCGGTGACGCCCTTCGTGTTGCTCGTCTTTCTTCACGTCCTCTGCTACATGCCGACGCTGGGGTTGACCAACACCTTGGCTTTTCACCATATCGAGGACCAGGAAAAGCAGTTTCCCATCATCCGGGTGTTTGGCACCATCGGCTGGATCGCAGCCAATCTGGTGGTGAGTCTCATCCTGGAAGCAGACGCCACGCCCATACCTCTCTACGTCGCGGGCGCGTCAGGCATCCTGATGGGCATCTACAGCCTCTCGTTGCCTCATACGCCGCCGCCCGCCGCCGGTGAAAAGCCGACTGTGAGGCGCATCCTGGGGTTGGACGCCCTGAGCAGGCTCTGGAGCTTCTCCTTCGGGGTCTTCATCTTCAGCTCCCTTTTGATCTACATTCCTCTGGCCGCTTACTACACCTATGCCCCTGTATTCGTGAGCGTCTCCGGTTTCGCCAATCCGGCTTTCAACATGTCGTTCGGCCAGATGTCGGAAGTGATCTTCATGCTCCTGATGCCGATGTTCTTCGTCCGCCTGGGCGTCAAGAAGATGCTCTTGATCGGCATGGGCGCCTGGGTGTTGCGCTACGCCCTGTTCGCCCTGGCGGCGCCCGAGGCGGTGTGGTGGATGATCATCGGAGGCATTCTGCTCCACGGCATCTGCTTCGATTTCTTCTTCGTGACCGGACAGATCTACGTCGACAAGAAGTCGGTGGCGGCCATCCGCGGGCAGGCGCAGGGTTTCCTGGTGCTGGTCACCTACGGTGTCGGGATGTTCATCGGCGCCCAAATCGCGGGACTGGTCTACAACGGATTCATGAGTCCCGGGGCGGAGGCTCTGACGGGTGAGCAGTTCGCGACCTTCTGGTGGCTCCCCGCCGCTTTCGCCGCTGCGGTGGCGGTCTTCTTCGCCTTGGCGTTTTCGGACAAGGTGAAACGGACTTGAAGTGGCCGAGCAGCTTTCCGGCCGCTTGACGCGTGCTGCTCTGTAACGCAGAACGTCGCAAAGGGCCGGAACTGAGCCGCGCGTCGTGAGCAAGCGGCACACCGGATGGCGCGTAAGCGAACGCCGACTGGCCGCCCCGCGGCCGGATGGAGCCGCCACGCTGAGCTTGGCTGGGGATGGTCGGCGCCCCGGTCAGTAAGGCAGAAGGGCTGAAAGACGCCGACAAATCACTTCAGCTTCTCACCCAGCCACTCGACCAGCCGCTCCTTGTAATGCTGCCACCGCTCGTGCCCCTCCCAGTTCTCCATCCCGTGGGGGGCGTCTTCGAGGGCCAGCCACTCGACGTCGACTCCGGCTTCTTCCAGTATCGACGCCATTTCTTGGCCCTGCTCCCAAAGCAACTCCCCGGTCCCGTGGATCAGCAAAACCGGCGGGATGCCGGAATGGACATGCTCGATCGGCGAGAACTCCCGGAGCATTCCCAAGGCGTCCGGATGGGACGGCTCCAACCCGAAGAGCCTCTCCGATAGCGACCGCAGGGCGCGCTCCTGCAGATCCTCGAAATCGTAGACTCCGTAGAAAGGTACGACAGCCTGGGGGTGGCAAGGCTGCCGTTCGACCGGGTCGGCCGCGCCGGGGTCTCCGGGGCAGGGTTGCGCGGCCACCTGCATGACCATCTGGCCGCCGGCGGACTCCCCGAGGATGGCGATTCGACCTGGGTCGATCCGGAAGTCGGCGGCTTGGTGGCGCACAAAGCGAATCGCGCGCCGCAAGTCGTCAAGCTGCGCGGGGTGCTCGACTTTCGGTGTCAAACGGTAGTCGATCGAAAACCAGGCGAAGCCGGCTTTGGCCAATGGCCGGAACAGCGGCGTGATGTAGGTGACCTTGTCGCCCGCCTCCCAGCCTCCTCCATGAACCAGGACGACGGCGGCAAAGGGCCCCTCTCCATCGGGAACGAAGGCGTCGAGCCGCAGGGGATGCTCTCGACCTTCGACACCCGCCTCGGCGTAGACGAGGTCCTTGCTGAGTCCCGGGGTCGTTCCGGCTTGGTACTCCGGCGGTTTGAACTTCAGCTCTCGCCACAGCCACTGCACCATGCGCCGTTTGTAGCTCCACTGAGAAGGATGCCAGTTCTCGGGACGGTGCGACGCGCCGGTCACAAAAAGCGTTTCACAGCGGGCGCCGGCAGCCTTCAGGGCGGTGCAGAATCGATCGGATTGCGCCGGGGGGACTTCCGAATCGGCCCGGCCGTGGATGGCCAGGGTGGGAGGAGGGTCCGGAGCCACCTTCAAGGCCGGCGAGAGGGCATCCAGGTCCTGGTTCAACAGGTATCCGGGCAAGACCTCGTCCGGCTTCTCCAGCGCGGTCAGGTCGAAGATTCCGCCCAGCGTCACCAGAGCTTGTACCGGGGAAGACCCTCTCTGGCTGAGGAGTGCTGCCAGGTGGGCTCCGGAGTCCTCGCCCAGTAGGGCCAGCCTCTCGGGGTCGGTCTGGAATTCGGCGGCATGGCAACGGATGAAGCCGAGGGCCGACTCGAGATCTTCCAGAGACGTCTCCGGGCCATATTCGGACCCTTGGCGAAAATCGACCGAAAACCAGTTGAAGCCCGCCAGGGTCAAGGTCTCGAGCAATTGCGCCACGTAGGTGATCCGGTTTCCCGTATTCCAGCTGCCACCGTGAACCACGATGACACCGGGACGGCTTTCGTCGCCCGGCTGAACGTAGGCGTCCAGCAGCAGCGTATTGCCGTCAACCACTTTGTAAGGGATCTCCCCCCAGCTGCCCGGGATGAAGTAGTTGCCGCGCTCGTCACCGATCTCGAGCGGCAGGCAAGCGGGTCTCTCAGGAGCGCAAGCGGAACTGAGAAGGAGCAGGCTGAGTACGGTTTTCCACCTCATCGTCCGATTTCAGATTCTGCGAGGACTCGCCGCCCTCTGCGGTGAGTCCGGATTTTAACCACAGAGGACACAAAGAGCACGCGGGGCAATTTTCAGTTCTCGATCTGAAACGTCAGACCAAGCAGCCTCGGGATCGTATTGGAGAACACGCCGAAGCGGGACGCATCGATGTTCTGCTGAACGTCGCGCGGATTGAAGCTGTTGAAAAGGTTGAAGAAACGGACTCCGATCCGGGTGTTCCATTTCCACACTTTGACCCATCGTTGAATGTCGAGATCCACAGTGAAAAGGGCGGGGAAGCGGCCTGACTGATTGCGCGGGCCGACGTAGTCGCGGTCCTGGTTGATCTGCGAGTAGGGAAACCCCGAGCGGGTTTCGATCATCGGCGACACGATCCACTTCCCGGGAAGAACAACCGTGCCTTGGGCGATGAAGCGGTGAGGGCTGTCCGTGTCTCCCCGGGAATACTCGTTCGGCCGGATGATCGGGTCGCGGAGGTTGCCGAAGAAGGCGTCGAATGAATTGAGATCCCGCTCCGAACGGCTGCGCACGTAGGAAAAGATCAAACGGCTTTCGTCGTCGACGGTATAGCGTGCCGTCAGCTCCAACTCCCAATAGCGCGACCTGCCGCGCGTGTCCAGCCGCAGAACCGGTTGCGGCCCGGACAAGGGATCGACCAGGAATTCGTGGAAGCCGTGGCGTCGCAGATAGTTGGTCTTGAGCAGCAACCGGTTTCCCAGCCTCCGATCGATCTCGAGATTCCAGGTGAAACTGTAGGGAGTCCGTGCATCGGCTGCTCTCTCCAGCCGAAACAGCCGAGGCGGCCCGAGCAGTGTCTCTCCGTCAGAGGCGAAGCGCGTCACGGTGGGCGCTTCGTAGCTTTCAAAGACTTTCACGTTGAGGGGGGTGCGCTCGTAAAACAGTCCGGCACCTCCCCTGAGGAAGGTCCGGGCTTCCCCGTCCAGCCCGATGACAAAGCCGAGGCGCGGTGAGAAGTGAGTGCTACCGAGGACTCCGTCGCGGTCGACCCGCCCGCCCAGTTCCAGCAAAAGACGGTCGTTGACGCGCCAGCGGTCCTGAGCGAAAAAGGCGAAGTCGGTGTTGGTTGTGTTCTGCGCCGAAAAGCCCGAGTAGGTGATTCTCCGGGTGAGGCTGCCATCGCTGCGCAGGACGTTGACGGGGCGGCTCTCGCTGCTGCCTCCGAAGGAGGAGTGGAGCACGTCCACCCCGAACTT
>JBFGHF010000423.1:0-4446 GCA_041578355.1 Acidobacteriota bacterium | reverse complement strand
GCCGAAAAGACCTGCGATCAGCTGGCCATCCGCTGGACGCGTCAACAACCCAAAACCTACGGCCGCCACCTGATTCATGTGGCGGCGGAACTACAGCGCGGCCGCGCGCCCGCTTGGATGGGAGGAACACTCATGGCACGTGAATCACAAGTCGAGGAGAGGATCGAGGCCTTGTTGTCGCTGCGGCCGAGTCAGAATCGTCGAAGCTGGGCGACTCTTCCCGCCCTGGTGGTGATTCTGGCCAGCGCCGGATTCCATTTCGCGCAGCAACCCGAACCGCGAGAACCGGCCACGGTTCGAGTGCCCACACCTACACCGCAACCTACGCCCTCCCCGGCTCCCCAGCCCACGCCCACACCGCGATTGCAAGGAAGTGGCAACAACGCGGAGATCGGCCAATCCTCCGGACCCAAAGTCCGAGTTCGCCCCGGCGCCGGAACCGGTCGGTCGCGGCCTCGGCCCACGCCCGATTCCAGTGAGGTGCGGCAGTGGGTGGAGATGCTCCGGTCTCCCCAGGCCGGGGAACGAGCCGAGGCGGCTTGGAGACTGAAGGCTGCGCCGCCCAGCGAGGAAGCCGTATCGGCCCTGCTCTCGCTTTTGGGCGATCGCACGCCTGTCGAGCCCGGCGGAGGTTGGGGGGACTACTGGAACAGCGATCGGATGACGGATCCGGGAAGCGAAGCAGCCCGAACACTCGGTGAGTACTCTGAAGGCCGTTTGGAGGAAATGGTGATTTCCCGGCTGATTTCACTCTCCTCCGGAGGTACCTTGGAAGTCCGTCACGATGCTGTGCGGGCCTTGGGATTCGCCGAATCGCCGCTGGCGGGAGAGGCCTTGGCGGGGGCCCTGCAGGACGCGGAATGGAGAATCCGCAAAATGGCGGCCTGGGGGCTGGGTGTCCTCGAGTCGCCTCACTTCATCCCCGAACTTGGCTCGGCCGTGGGGGACCCGGAATCGGAAGTTCGTGCCATGGCGGCTTGGGGGCTGGGGGTGATCGAAGATGCGAAGGGTCTGGAAGCGCTGGCGATGGCCCTTCAAGACTCGGTCGACTCGGTGCGCGAGAACGCCGCCTGGTCGATGGGGGTGATCGAGGATTCGAGGGCTGTCGAATTCCTCTCCCGAGCTGTGAATGATCCCGCGCCGCAGGTGCGCGAGAACGTGGTCTGGGCATTGGGAGTCATCGAATCCGACTCAGCGGTGCCCGCCCTCAGCGAGGCGATGCTGGGAGATGAGAATTCCCTGGTCCGAGAGAACGCGGCTTGGGCCCTGGGAGTGATCGAGAGTTCGGCGGCGATCGAGGCCTTGGAAGAAGCACTGAGCGACTCCGCTGTTCCGGTACGGAGAAAGGCCGCCTGGGCCTTGGGTCTGATCGAGTCGGATCCCGCCGTCCCCGCCCTGACTCGCGCTCTGCAGGACGAAGACGCCGAATTGCGGGCGACGGCGGCGTGGGCGCTCGGCTTGATCGAAAGCTCCCGGGCCGTCCCCGCCCTGAGCGCGGCCCTCACCGACAGCGAGTCAGCCGTTCGGGAGAAAGCCGCCTGGGCCCTGGGCCTCATCGAATCCTCCGAGGCGCTCCCCGCGCTGCTGGCAGCGTTGGAGGATGCGAATACGGCGGTCAGTGGCACCGCGGCCTGGGCTCTGGGGCTGATCGGTGACGAGCGGGCCCTGGAGGCTCTGCAGCGAATCGCCGACGACGAGTCCGAGCCCCGCGAACTGCGGAAGAAGGCCGACTGGGCCATCGGCGTGATTCGCTGAGAAACTGGGTCCGTGGGTCCGTGGATCTTCCTCTCGACATCGATATTTCGGGACCCGGTTGCGGTGGGCCGATCACGAATGAAACTACGAGATCGAGACCCACAGACACACGGACCCACACTACCCCAACTCTCGAATGCTCGCGATCAATTCTTCCCGGGGCACCCCGCGGGGGAATCGGCGGTCGCATTGCCCCTCGAGTTCCACCAAAGGTTCGTTGGCGAGAAGAAAGACCGGGCAACGGCGGTGGAACCACCCCAAGAAATCGGCGGCCAACCAGAGCTCCCCGCTGGCAGCTTCCGCATCGACTATCACGAGAAAGGGGGCGGCCGATGGCCCCGCCAGGAAGGAATCCTCGAGAGATGACGAGGAGACGACGTGGAACCCGGCGTCCTGCAGGTTCCATCGCATCGCCCTCAGCAGGTTCTTGTCGGGACTGATCACCAGAATCTGTCGCAAGCGAATCTCCAGGCCTTGAAGGCGCGGTCTTGCGATCTCCCTGCACACCGCGTTCCAAGATTCGAAATTGAATCGGAGCGCCCCTCTCAGAGACAGCTCGGGGCAAAAAGCACAACCTTCGCTTTCCCGATTGGGTGAAATCGCCTAGCGGAACGGTTTTCCGGTCCCACCAGTTGCCTGACCGCCCGGGGTTCCTTCAATATTGACTTGACGATCAGCGAACAGCTCGCTGGAACGCTTGTTGCAATCAAGTCGGCGGAAGTCTTGAGAGTGTCGACGGGGATTGATCGACGGGGATTGAAATGAAGCGATGTCTCCCGATTCTGTTGGTGTTTGCCGGCATCCTGACCGGGCTTGAATCAACCCGCCTTTGCGCCGCGGGCGAGCCTCCGCAAGAGACACGGGACGAGCCCACAAAACCCTTCAACGCGCGTGGCCGGATCGGCCTCGAAGCAATCTTTGTCGATATCGAGGGGAGCCGGGAAAAATACCGCACCGATATCAATGATTTGCCGGGTGGATCGTTGAGCGATTTCCAGTTCGAGCTCTGGAGAGGTTCATCCGACGGCCAGTGGCTGGACTATCTGCGGCTCAGCGGGCACGGATTCGGGGATGCCGAACCCTACGAGCAAGCGGAGTTGAGTTTCGGGAAAAGGGGTCGCTATGAGTTCCGGGGCCGTTACTGGAAGCAGAACTACTTCTTCAATGTGCCTTCCTACGCTTTGACGGGATTGGCCGAGGACAGCGCACGACGCAATACCGATCTGACGCTTCGTTTCTTCCCGCGACAAGGCATGACGATCGAGGCCGGCTATCTGCGCCAGAGGCAGTTCGGGACGTCGTTTTCTTCGAGCGAGGACTTCACCCGGCTTTTCGAACTGATCAGCCCGCGTCGCTCGCTGACACAGGACTTCCGCGTCGGCCTTTCGTTTCGCCGGCCGGGGAGCTTCTTTTCGGTTTTTCAGAACTTCCGGCGCTTCAAGGAAGACCTTTCCGAAGACTCGAACCGGCTCCTCGAGCCGGGCCAGCTTCCCCAGTTGGCCTCCAGCCGGCCGGTCCGACGCAGCGTTCCCAGCACCAGGATTCTGGCCAAGCACTCTCCCAACGACCGATGGACCCTGGAAGGCAGCTATCAGGTGAGTTTGGGCAGGGCCGATGCGCTGCTTTCCCGTTTCCTCACCCTGCAGTTGTCGCAGGGGCTGGAGTTGGAAGAGATTGTGCGCAGTGTCAGCCGCAGCGACCGCCCCGATCATCGGGCCAAAGGAGCGGCGACGTTTTCCCCGAACCCCTGGTTCTCGCTGAGCAACCGCTTCGAGTTCCACACCTTCGACGTGTCGGGCGACCTCTTCAGCGAGACTCGGCTGGGCAGCCCGATTCCCGGGACCGGGGCGATCCAGGATGAGACTCGACTCGACTCGTTTCTCGACTTTCGCTTTCTCCGCTATCAACCGACGGCGGAGTTCTTCGTCCATCCGAAACTCATGTTCTTCGCGGGTTACCGACTGGTCGATCGCCTGGTCGAAAGGACCGGCGGGCTGGAAAGGCACGAGTCCACCGGTCACACGGCTTTGGGAGGAGCCTTGTGGCGTCCCTATCGGGGGAGCCGAGTGCGCTTGGAGTTCGAGTCGGGCACTTCGGACGACGCATTCACGCGCACCGAGCCTCGCGATGTAAGCCGGTTGAGGGTCTCGACCCGGCTGCCCCTGCGCAGCGGTTGGAGCGTCGGGGGGCACCTGTTGTTGAGCGACAGAAGCAGTCGACAGGAAGAAAGCAACTTCAATTCTGAACAGCGTCAAGGGGGAATCGACGTCACCTATTCAGCGGGAGAGAAGCTAAGCCTGAGCGGTGCATACAGCCTGATCGACCTGGAAACCTCCACCGACATCCTCTTCTTCGTGTCACGCCGTCAGGTCGAGGAGACATCCATCTACACGACTCGCCTCCATCTCGGTAACGCCCGTTTTCATTGGCAACCCAACAGATTTGTGAGTTTCCGGGGCGCCTACACGTTGCTGAAGGACCCACGAGCCAGCTCCTTCCCGCTCAATCGGCACGCCGGTGAGGCGGGCATCAGGTTTCTGCCGGGAGGGCCTTGGAGTTGGGACCTGGAGTGGCGCCGCGTTTCCTACGACGAGCTTCTTTCCGAGCTCGAGGACTACAGCGCGAACCGACTGGCCGTGAGCATGCTTTGGAGTTTCGGAGAATGGTGAAATCCGGCGCTTGGATGAATTT
>JBFGHF010000422.1:0-4448 GCA_041578355.1 Acidobacteriota bacterium | reverse complement strand
CGTCGTTTCGCGATCGGGCTTGCTCTCGATTTTAGGCGGTAAGTGGACGACTTATCGCAGGATGGCCGAGGATGCTGTGTCGGAAGCCGCGCGCGCAGCCGGGTTGGAAGAGCGCCCGTCGGCGACCGCCGACCTCAAGCTCCACGGCTGGGCCGCGGAAAGTGGGGGTGGAACACTGGCGGCCTACGGCGCCGATTCCGAAATGGTCGCATCGCTGGAAAAAGAGAACCCGAACTGGGCGAGGCCGCTGCACCCCGACCTTCCTTATACCGGCAAAGAGGTTGTGTGGGCCGTCCGTCACGAGATGGCGCGCACCATCGAGGACGTTTTGGCTCGTCGAACCCGCGCTCTAATTCTGGATGCCCGTGCGAGTGTCGAATGCGCCGCTCAAGTGGCCATCCTGATGGCTGCCGAGCTTGACCGCGATCAAGCTTGGCGAGACTCCCAGGTCGCGTCCTTCCGCGCCTTGTCGGAGCGGTACAGACTCCACCGCCCGAAACGCTGACCCGAGATTCCGTCTGCAGTCAACGGCACCCATCCTGGAAGAAAGGCATCCCTTGCCCTGTCGATCACAAGGGAGGCCGGGACGCGGGTTGCGGGTCCTTCCGCAAAACGGTCTTGCCTCACGGCCCGAGATCAAGCAAGCTCTCTTTATGCAGTTGACTTTGGTGGGACTACCCGCGGCCGGTGTGAAGACGCTTTTCGCCGCCATCACCGGATCGGTCGATACGGCGGGCCCGGGGGCCACGACGTTCCGGGGCTTTCAGGTGGCCGTGGTCGAGGTTCCCGATCCGCGGCTCGAACTGATCAGCCGTGTCTTCTCGTCGCGCAAGATTACCCCGGCAACCGTGGAAATAATCGAATTGCCGGGTCTCTTCGGCCAGAAAACCGATCCCGCCCTGCTGGCCCGCACCCGGGAGGCCGACGCCGTGGGAATCGTACTGCGGGCCTTTCCAAGTATGACCGTGCCCCATCTGAAGGGGTCCGTCGACCCCGAGCGAGATCTGGATGACATCCTCTCCGAAATGCACCTTTCCGATCTTTCCATCGTGGAGGCCCGTGTGGAGAGGCTCGAGGCCGGTCTGGCCAAGAGAAAAGATGAAAACGAAGAACAGGAATTGGCGGTCCTGCACCTCTGCCTGGAAACGCTGCGGGCCGGACGCAGGCTCGAGCAGTTGGATCTCTCCCCCGATCAGGAGCGTCGGATCCGCGGATTCGGGTTTCTCACCCGCAAGCCTCGGATTCTCTTCTTGAACATCGGGGACAGTCAACTCGGGCAGGAAGAAGAGCTCAGCCGCCCCTTTCGGGAAAAAGGCCATCAGGTGCAGGCCTTGAGTGCCGGTATAGAAGCTGAGCTGTCTTCACTCGATGCCGACGACCGGGAGGTCTTCATGGAGGAGTTCGGGATCGAGGAGCTGGCGGCGCCCCTTGTCGTGACTGCCGCCTATCGCATTCTCGATGCGGTGACGTTCTTCACCTACAGCGAGCAGGAGAGCCGGGCCTGGAGGGTGCGGCGCGGTCAGACGGCGGTAGATGCCGCCGCCAAGATCCACACCGACCTGGCGCGGGGCTTCATTCGAGCCGAGGTGGTGAGCTTCGCTGATTTCAAGGAACTGAAGGAACTCAAGGAGATCAAAGCGCGAGGCAAGCTTCGGCTGGAAGGGAAGGACTACGTGGTTCGGGAGGGCGATCTCATCCTGATTCGGCACAGTGGTTGAAGGGACGGCGCTTCAGCGATCCCTGAGCCACTGTCCCATTCTTCCGATTCCCTCGAGCATGCGTCCGCAGGCTTGCAGGGCGGCTTGCTCGGCGGCTTCCGGCGATTCCGCCTCGGTCCATTGAGCAAGCAGTCGGTCACCATCGAAATCGACATAGGCAAGACGGGCCGCGAGAGCCTCGGGGGCGCAGCCAAAGGCACTGCCCGCCAGAATGGCAACACCCGTCTCTTCGAGCAAGACCCGGCAAAGATCGCTGTTGTTGGAAACGCCGCGGTGGAGAAGACGCTCTCGAAAAGGCTCGAAATCGGGGAAGAGGTAAAAGGCGCCGTCGGGCCGGGCCGTCGGGATCCCCGCTTCTTCCAGGGCCCTCCAGATTCGCTTGCCGACCAGGGCGAGGATCGCCCGGCAAGAATCGAGATATCGTTCGATCTCGGGTCCCCCTTGGTAAGCCACGGTGGACGCGAACTGAACGGGAGATGCGACACAACTATAAGATTCGCTGGCCACCGAGGTCATGGTCCGCCGCAGGGATTCGAGTTCTCTGGGAAAAACGAAAGCCCCCAGGCGCCAGCCCCCTGCCCCGCACCACTTGCTCAATCCCGTGCTGATGATGGTTCCTTCCGGATAGAACCGCGCCATCGAAGCGTGGCGGCCCTGGTGGTCCAGCTCGGCGTAGATTTCATCCGCGATCACGACGATCCCGTGTTTTCTCGCCACTTCGGAGAGCGGCTTCAGTTCGTCGGCTCGGTAGGTGGTCCCGGCGGGGTTGCTGGGATAGTTGAGAATCAGCACGAAGGGGCCGGAGGATTGGCTGCAGGCCTTTTCGAGCCCTTCGGGAGTGATCTTCCAGCCGTCTTCGGGTTGGCTGGGAATCGGCCGAACGGAGTTTCCCATGAGCCTGGCCTGCGGCTCGTAACTCACCCAGCTTGGCGTCGGCAAAAGGGTTTCCCCGGCCCAGACGACCTGAAAGAGAAAGAGCAGTTCCTTGGAGCCGGGAGCGACCAGGACGTTCTCCGGGCCGCAGTCCGACCAGCCCCTTCGAACCAGGTAGTCCGCAATTGCCTCCCGCAACGGCGCGAGACCCTGACTGGGAATGTAGAGCCGCTGGTGTGCGTTTTCTCGCAACGAGTCCACCACGGTGGGAGGGATCGGAAAGGGCGACTGGCCGAAGCCGAACCGGAAGACCTCCACACCCGTTGCCGCCAGCTCCGCGCTGAGGCGGTTGAGATGGAGGGTCGCGGATTCTCCCAGCCCTTTGACCGCCGGCCGAACTCCTTGCAACAAGTCGATCGTCTTTGTGGGAACGGTCATAGCTTAGTTAAACCACAAAACGGAGAAGGTTGGAAATGGAAAAGCCCCCGAAGCCGGTTGATGTACAATATGAGGCCAATTTTGCAGATCGGACATCGGTATCCGGAACACATCGCCATGACACTGGTTTTGAGGAGAAATCTACTCGGCATCGCGTTCGCCGGGGCCTTTTTGTGCGCTCTGCCGACGACTCTGGCGGGGATGCAGAATCTGGCTACGAAGAGCCCAAGCGACACTCCGTCGGAAACGGCAACGCCTCCAGCGGCGCCGCCCGGGATGACGGCTTTTCTGGTGGAGGAAGCGCCCCTGCTCGATGGAGAAGTATTGACCGACCCCGTCTGGGCCGTGGCCGATCCGGCTCGAGATTTCTGGCAGACCCGGCCCGACGAAGGACTGCCGGCGACGGAAAGGACGGAAGTTCGAGTCGTCTATACTCGGGATACGCTTTTTTTCGGGATCGTATGCTACGACGCCGACCCCTCGGGCATCATTGTTTCCGATAGCCGGCGCGACTCTCCGCTCGACGATACCGACAGTTTTCGGCTGATTCTCGACACCTATCGAGATCAACAGAACGGTTTCGTTTTCGGCACCAACCCCGCGGCCGTCGAGTACGACGGTCAGTTGACCGCCGAAGGTCAGGGCGGGGGATTCGGTGGCGGCAGGCAGCGCGGCGGATCGGGCGGCGGTTTCAACGTCAACTGGGACTCCTCCTGGGAAGTTCGCACCAAGGTCGGCGATTTCGGTTGGAGCATCGAATTTGCCATTCCCTTCCGCACGCTGCGCTACCCGTCGAATGACCGCCAGGTCTGGGGGGTCAACTATCAGCGCAACATCCGGCGCCGCAACGAAGTGGCGTTCTGGTCTCCGCTTTCGCGGCAGTTCAATCTGTTCCGGCTCTCTTCGGCCGGGTCGATCGATGGTTTGGAGATCCCTAGCCAGGAGAACTTCAAGGTCATTCCCTACGCCCTCGGCACCGTCCGAAAACGGGGAGATCAAGACACGAACTATCTGGGAGATGCCGGACTCGACGTCAAATACAGCCTGACACCCAGCCTCACCTTGGACGCGACCTACAACACCGATTTCGCTCAAGTGGAAGTCGACGAGCAGCAGATCAACCTGGACCGCTTCAACCTCTTCTTCCCCGAGAAGAGGCCCTTCTTTCTGGAGAACGCCGGGGTCTTTTCAGTGGGGGACAGCGGTGAGGCGGAGCTCTTTTTCAGCCGGCGGATCGGAATCGGCCCCGGAGGTCGGCCCATCCCGATTCTCGGAGGCGCCCGGGTGTCGGGCAAACTGGCCCGCACCAACATCGGCTTTCTCAACATGCAGACCGAGAGCCTCGGGGACATAGCCGAATCGAACAACTTCACGGTGGCTCGAGTCAGCCGCGAGTTGCCCAACCGGTCCTCAATCGGG